>ONTX01000217.1 GCA_900320825.1 uncultured Lachnospiraceae bacterium
ATACCGCAATATGCAGGAACTTGTGGAGGATCTTAAGCAGTGTCTTCTTACTCCCGATGATGACTTTGTTGTAAGATACGGAGTCGAAACCGGCGGTACCAGAAATGTTACCGACGAAGAGATGGAAGAGATCAAGAGCCGTACCAGCGAACTTGATACATACTATCCCGAAGATGACGGGTATGAAAATCAGATGAGACTTGCTGATGATTATTATCCCGAGGATGATGACTCATACTATTCACACGGCAAAGATTCATACGGTCCTTCAAAGACTGAGAGGATCACCACCGTGATATCCATACTTGCAGGTATCATCATTGTCTTTGTGATCATTTTCCTTGCCATCAAGATAATCGGAAAGCGCATGGAATCTGATGAGAGCGGTGAAGAAAGTTCTACAAGCGCATATGTCATCAATGATTCAACGGAAAATTCCACTACCCAGGCCGTTGAAGTAAAGATGCCTTCCGTTGTGGGTCAGAATTTTGAAGAAGTCAGAAATACACTTCTTTCTCTGGGGCTTAATCCCCTGGTAAGCTTCCAGGAGTCCAATACCATAGATTCCGGTATCGTCATCAGCTGTGATGTGGAAGCCGGAGCATCGGTTCTTTCCGGAACCAATGTTAACCTGCTTGTAAGTTCGGGTACCGATTCCGTTGAGATGCCCGATGTTGTTGGTAAATCCTACAACGAAGCCAAGATGATGCTTGAAAACAAGGGGTTTGTGGTTAATTTCGTAGAGACCAATTCCGATGAAGTGATGGCAGGATATGTTATATCCCAGAATCCCGACGCGGGAGTCATGGCTGCAAAGGGAGTAACCGTTACCATTAATGTCAGTGTCGGGGCTACGGATATAAAGGTTGTTGTGCCTAAGGTCATTGGAATGGAAGAGGCCGACGCAACCCTTACATGTATCGAAAATAAATTAAGCATAGGCAAGATCACCTATGTTACCAATAATAATTATGAAGAAGGCGTTGTTTGCTCACAGTCTCTTAATGAAGGAGCATACGCAAGTGAAGGTGCCATCATCGACCTGGAAGTAAGTTCAGGTCCCGAGAAGCACACTTATAAGTGCAATCTCAATGTTAATGCGCCTTCCTCATCGGAAGCTCCGGATTACATCCACGGCAGCGAAGTTAAGATGAAACTGGTGGGATCCGACGGAAAAGTCCTTCTCGACCAGACTACAAAGGAATTTCCATATACGGCTAATTTTTACGGAATAGGATGTCCTTCCGGTACTCTTACCATAACCTATACCGTAACCACCGAGCCTACAACAGATGCGGACGGAAAAGTAACTCCGGGAACATCTGTGGAAAAATCTTTTACAAGGGATATTACCTTTATACAGGAAGACAGCTGATGAACTCACCCTGCGGCAAAATCATCAGAGGTGTCGGGGGCTTCTACTATGTGGCCCTGGGTAATAATATATATGAATGCAGAGCAAAAGGGGCTTTCCGAAAGGAAGGCCTCAAACCGCTTGTAGGGGATGATTGCAGGATCGATATAATTGATCCCGAAAAGAAGACAGGTAACGTTGTGGATATTCTTCCCAGACGTAACTGCCTCTTCAGACCCGAGGTTTCCAATACGGATCAAGTCCTTATAATTTTTGCCGTCAAAGATCCCGATCCTTCACTTAATCTTTTGGACAGATTTTTGGTTAATCTTGAAAAAGAAAACATTCCCTGCATCATTGCTTTTAACAAAGAAGATATCGATACATCCGGCGCCGGGGAAGAGTATATCTCTGTGTATAAAACTGCCGGATATGATGCACGGCTTATAAGTGCACATGAAGGCGACGGTTTTGATAAGCTCATGGAATCCCTTGCAGGTAAGACCACGGCACTTGCAGGTCCCAGCGGAGCAGGAAAATCCACTACAATAAACAGGCTCTGCGGAAGACAGGTTTCTGTCGCAGGTGAGATAAGTGAAAAGATAGGCCGTGGCAAAAATACCACAAGACATTCCGAGCTGTTTATGATATCCGAAGACACATATATATTTGATACTCCCGGTTTTACCAGTTTTGAAAACAGGGATGTTACCAAAGAGGATCTTTGGAAATATTATCCTGAATTTGCGGATCATGAGAAAAATTGCCGCTTTTCAGGCTGTTCTCATATATCCGAGCCTGACTGCGGAATAAAGCAGGCGGTTTCAAGCGGCCTGATATCATCCGTAAGATATGAAAACTACGTTAAGATCTATGAAGAACTTTCTCTCAGAAAAAAATACTGAATGAACACATCCGAAGTTACAAATAAAAAACACTTAACAAAAACGGAGGCCTGCCTCCTTTTATGTGTGTTTGCCGTATGCATAAAGAGAATATTTGCCGATTTTGATTCCGATGCGGGGTATGCAGCAACTTTGGGTTATCGGCTTGTCCTTGGTGACAGGATGTTTACCGGGATGTGGGAGCCTCATCAGACCTCTGCATTTTTCATTGCTTTTTTTGAATTTATTTATGTTTCGTTGTTTCATACAACAAAAGGCATAATCATATATCTTAACTTTATCGGAATTCTTTTAAAAAGCGTTGTCTGCCTGTTTTTATACGACAGATTAAAATATTATTTTAGAAAAGAGACTTCTTTTATTGCATCATGCATATTTATGATCCTGTCTCCCAAACTCCTTGCCATTCCTGAGTATTCCAATCTTCAGTTATATTCTTCTGTAATGATGTTCTGTTTTATCCTTTCTTTTTTAAAAAATGAAAAGATAAGGGATCTGATCATTGCATCCTTATTTTTGTTTTGCAGTGTAATGGCATATCCTTCCTGTGTGATACTTTGGATCCCGGCTGTCTGCATTCTTTTTAAATATTCTAAAAAAGGGATCAGGAATTCCCTTATCCTTACGCTTGTCTGCCTTGTAAGCGGCTTGCTTTACATCCTTTATTTTGTTGTAAGCAGGGGAGTGGCGAGCTTTTTTGAATCGATCAGATATATTATGAATTCTGATCCTTCCCACGGAATGTCACTTCATGAAAAATGCACAGGGTACGTATTTGATCTGATAGTTCTTGCACTTGCATTTTTCGTCATCTTTTTTATAGCCCGGGCTTTTGTATTTATAAAAACAAAAGCATCAGGAAAAACAGGAGGAGCTGCGGCACTTACCGTTTTGTCATGCCTTGTTCTTACTGCACTGTGGGCACTTACCGATACTCTTGTTTTTTATACGGATTTTTGCTTTAACGAATTTCTGACGGGATTACTTGTTTGCGGTCTGTATTACTCAGGTAAAGATACGGATTCCAAAGGAAAGGATATTCTCGGAATTGCTGTCTGCATAAGCGGATTCCAGCTAATATCCACATGTATATTGTCCAATTTGTCCCTGCATTCTTCCATAGGATATATGACATTGTCGTTTTGCGTGTCTGCAGCATTCCTGATTGATAACATAAAGCTTTCTGAAGATGATCTTAAGGGAAGCAGGCTTGTTACCTGCCTGATACTTATACCTGTTGTATTTATCAATCTTTTTATATGCAGAAGCATTTCTTTCTGTTATATGAAACTGACAGATATAAGGGGAGTTTCAAAGACAGGCCCTTCCTATGGCATTTTTTCTGAGTACATGGGCCCCTATATACTTGATAATACATTTAATGAATTTCAGACATATGTCCCGGAGGACTCTACGGTCCTTATCTCAGGAAATTACGGAATGCTTGACGGTGCGTCCAGTCTGGAATACCTGGACAGAAGGGTAAATATCGGTATTAAAGATACCCAGACAAGCTGCATTTTGGATGAAAGCCAGGCTCTTTACTGGGAGGTCAACCCGGATAAGCTGCCGGATGTGGTGGTGACGGTCTGCTGGTTTGGGGAAGAAAAGGAATCTGAAGATTCCTGGCTGATCCGGTGGATTAACGAAAACTACCGGGATGCAGGCGGAGAAGTGCATTATATTGACGGAATGTACAGAAGGTATTATTATTCCCCGGATCTTTGGGCGAAAATGCAGGAAATAATGCATTAAATACGCATTTTTCCTGCTTTTTTATTATTACGAAATTATTACATCCATATTTTGGGGTTTTTTCGCTCCGGTGATGATAAATAACGCAAAATACTGTATAATAATAAAGTCGTAAAAATTGCATTTTTTTGTTTTTTGAATGATTTTTTATGGAAATAACCGTTGACGGAATAAAAATCGCATATAAATTTACCGGATCAGGCGATACTACGGCGGTCATTTTACAGGGATGGGGGACTTCTTATCCCTTATATGACGTTGTGGCCATGCCTCTTGCGGCCAAATTCCGCGTCCTTCAATTTGACCTCCCGGGATTCGGCGCAAGTCAGGAGCCTCCAGAGTCCTGGAGTGTTGATGATTTCACAGCATTTTTTATTAAGCTTATGCAGGCTCTGGAAATAAAAAAGTGCGTACTTATCGGTCATTCTTATGGCGGGAGGATGATAATAAAGCTTGCGGCCATGGAAGATCTTCCTTTTGAGATAGAAAAGATTGTTTTAATTGATTCTGCGGGAGTAATGCCCAGGAGAAGTTTTAAGCAAAAGGTCAGGGTTTTCAGATACAAGACCCTTAAGAAGATCCTTAATTTCAAACCTGTATATCTGATGTTCTCAGAGCTTATCGAATTGTGGAAGTCCACACAGGGTTCGGAGGATTACAGAAATGCGACTCCTGTTATGAAGGGATGCCTTGTGAAGGCTGTTAACGAAGATCTTACTCATCTTTTTGATAAGAATAAATATGATACCCTCCTTATATGGGGTGACAAGGACGAAGCCACTCCTTTAAGTGACGGCAAACTGATGGAAAAATTGATGCCTTCCGCAGGACTTGC
>ONTX01000027.1 GCA_900320825.1 uncultured Lachnospiraceae bacterium
CCATGTGCAGCATTCGAAGATCGACTGCAGATAGCTGTCGATCGTACGGGGACGATAATTGATCAGTTCAAGGACATCGGAAATGCCTTGCAGTTCAGTTCTATAGAGTGTGGATTGAGTGTACTTCATGACGTCTCCTTTCAAAATGTGTTTTCAATGACAAAATTAAGTTACTATTCACGGTTGAGCTGAACCATTTTTAGCCAAGCAAGAATAGCATCATTAGTTTCCTCAAAGGCACAGAATATCTGCATTTTTCTATTTTTATGAGGTCATTCTTATTCTTGGGATGACCTTTTTTTGTGGAAGCATTGGTATTAAATATAAATTAATACCAATAAATGCTTGACTTTTGTATTGGTATATGATACAATGATAGTACCAACATTAAAGGAGAGCTGCCATGAGCATAGTCAGATACGTAAACAAAGAGACGGGTGCCGTCGCCTTGTATGAGTCTACGTCACATTATGATCCTGAGACGAAACAATCACGTCCTATAAGAAAATACCTGGGCATGGAAGATCCGGAAACAGGAGAACTCATCCCGTCTTCAGGTAAAAGAGGACGAAAGAAAGATGTTGAAAGCCAATCCACCGCAAAACAGAAAAAGAATAATGAGCCGGATTATAAGCTCCTTTATGAGCAGATAAAACAGGAAATGCAGGAAAAAGAAAAACAACTGAAAAATCTTCAGAACCAAAACCGACTTCTGACCTCTTGCCTTCAAAGAGTTTCCGCCATTGTATCTGAGGCTATATCTTTCGGCAAGGAATAAGGCTAAGCCGGCCGTCCCCATTACTGATTTCTATACGATCCCTATTTCATAGATCAGGAGCCTTTACATGAACGCATCCTTCTTAATGATATCATCCCTTCAAATGGAAAACAGAGCATTAAGAAAAAAACTGGAAGCTCACCAGAAGGGAGAGGCTATTCAAAATCTGAGGGCTGAGTATAGAAGCGTTATTGCCGAGAAAGACCGGGAAATAAAAAGAGTAATGGCAGAGAATGCTGATTTACGTGAGGGAAATCATAAAATCCGCGACTTATGGATGGATACGTGTGAAGACATATGGGCTGAAAATCAGAAGATTATTGCCAAACAAAGCAAGAAGATCGAGCAACTGAATGATCGGATATGGGAGGTAATCAGAAATGGTGACGATAGAGTTAAGGAAGTAACGGAGTGCTACGAAAAACAGCTGTCTGAAAAGGATAAGGTAATAGAAGACCTTGAAAATCAGGTGGCTCATCTGAAAGCTGTTTTAGGTCACGATGGAACCAATACCAATCTTCCGACGGCGCAAACACCGCCAGGGAAAACCAAAGTAATTCCGAACACAAGGGAAAAAACGGGAAGAAAAAAAGGTGGGCAGCCCGGCCATGCACGCCATATGCTGAAGCCGCCGTGTGAGGAAGATGTGAATGATTCCGTGGTGCATGAAGTAGAGGACGAAATATGTCCGAACTGTCATTCAGATCAGCGTATTCGCTTGGAAAAAAAAGAAAGCAGGTATGAATACGATCTTGAAATAAAAGTCATCAGGAGACGGCATGACTACTATTTTTACCGGTGTCTTGATTGCGGGCAAGAGTATGTGGCTGCACTTGACCCTAATTTAAGAGCGGAATGTCAGTATGGATCAGGTGTAAAGGCAATGGCCTTATCCCTTACGGGCACAGTTAATGCCGCAATCAATAAGGTCCCTCTGTTCTTGTCTGGCATCACGGATGGAGAGATAAAGCCCAGTGAGGGATATATCTCAAACTTGCAGAAAAAGGCATATAAGGGGCTGAAACAGTTTTCCGAAGACCTGTACAGGCATCTCATTCAATTAAAAGACCTTCACTGGGATGATACCGTCATCATGATGGAAACGAAGCGAGCCTGTTTGCGATTTTATGGAGATGAAAAGATAGCCTATTTTACAGCACATGCGGAGAAAGGAATGGAGGGCCTTGATGAGGATAATGTACTGAATGTTCTGTCACCCGAAACAAGAGTCATGCATGATCACAACAAGGTTAGCTACAACAAGAAATACCGTTTCAAAAATCTTGAGTGTAATGCGCACTTGCAGCGAGACATTCAAAAAGCGGCAGACGACACGGGACATCCGGAATGGCTGGAATTAAAGAAGCTGATTTCAGAGACCATCAAGAAAAGGAATCTTAAGAAGGAGGAAGGGGAGACATCCTTCCGTAAAGAAGAAATCCAGAACTTCAGAACCTCTGTAGAAGACATCCTTGAAAGGGCCAGAAAAACCAACGCAAAAGATCAGAACCGGTATTATACGCATGACGAGGAAGTGTTGATCAAGAGGATTGAGGAGTACTATGAGAATTATTTTTCCTGGCTCACAGATTTTACGATTTCCGTAACCAACAACGTCAGTGAACGGGCGCTAAGAGGTGTTAAAAGCCATATGAAAGTATCAGGGCAATTCGAATCGGTGGAAGCTGCACGATATTACGCCAGAATTAGAAGTTACCTTGAAACATGCCGAAGAAATGGGGTTAACGAGATCGACGCGCTAAGCAGACTGGCAGACGGAAATCCTTATACAGTAGAGGAGATTCTAAGTTATACGAAATAAATACTTGTAAAACAGAAAGGGCGCAATTCGATTGCTCTGGGGAAAAAGGAACCAGAACAATCGAATTGTTGAAACCCATTGCAAGCCAAGGAGGAGGGGATTGTGCCAAACTTCTTGGCATAGGGGGCGTGGAGTAAATGGTATTCATGGCTAAAATCCGTGAATAGTAAC
>ONTX01000145.1 GCA_900320825.1 uncultured Lachnospiraceae bacterium
CCTGAATTGTAAAAGTAAAATCAGTATGTAAGGTTTATTTCTACCCACCTATTGAAAATGCTTGTTTTTTAAAGTTTCAGTATGAATCTCCGTAGCTTTTGTGATAGAATACAGTTGAATTTACGAATAACTTCATCATTTTGGGTATGCCAAAGAGGCCTCTGGAAATAGGGTGTGAAAAGGTTATTTCTACAGGCCGCGTTCGGGATTTAAGATTTCATACTCCGGTGGCGGTTTTCGTGAATTAGTTTCTATTCAACAGCTTCGGTGATAGTGTGACCTCGTCGGGTGCTATGTACCGGAGCTGTAGTTTTTTTATCATGTTTTCCCCTAAGTGTTTTAGCGCCAGCTCATAAGGTGTACTGCCATTTAGTTTTTTACGAGGTGCATTATTGATATGGTCAGCACACTTACGAACATCCCACTGTGTCAGATCCTCGAAGACGGTTCCCTTTGGCAAGATCATTCGTAGCATAGTGTGAACATTTTCGATCCCAGCCTTTTGACAGCTTCGCATAGGATCGCAATAAAATATAGCAGTTCGGGCAAAGTCCGGAGTACAAGCTTCAAGATCCTGAGGTTTACCGAATTCCACGCCTCTATCGGTAAGAATGGATTCGAAAAGACAAGAGAATTCCACTTCGTCTCCGAGCATCTTCTGTAAAGCTTCAAATTCAGCCTTAACGGCGCTTGGAGTACAACGATTCATTAGTCTGGCTATGAGAAGCTCATATTTGGGATTGTAGATTGTCAGAATACACTTTAAAGATCCTCTTGCTGACTTCACTGTATCCATTTGCCAGTACTCACTTTCATACGCATGTGCATCTATAAAGTCCTGATATGTACGACCGATAAATACTTCTCGATCGGTAATCTGTGTTTTATGACACTTGCGTGGCTTGAATTTTACCTTTCGTTTTAAATCAACATTTCGTACGAGCAGAACCCCTTGTTCGATATAGTTATAAAGGGTTTTGACGGAAATGTTCAGCTCTGGATGATTCGCGATAATCATGTATGGGGACTGGCCCTGCATAATGAGTGGTTGAACTATGGATTCAAGCTCACGAACCTGTTTCTTACTTAGATCGATACCCGAACGAGAGTCAACAAGACGCTCCCTGTATAACCGATCTGCAGCTTTGGCACGATAGTCATATTTTGTTTGAATGGAACATCTGTTACGTGGTTTAGTACAGCCGTTACAGACATATGGAGCATGTTCGATCTGCTTGCAGCATTCCTTAACAAAATGCTGGCATGTTTTATTGCAACGAAGGCATGATTTACAGTAAGTATCGCAGATTACAATCTTTTGGCAGACGTTCTGTTTTTTGCAGTTGAAGCGATGAATGCAGAAGTTGTGAGGATTGATGAAACTGCCACGATGGTATAAATTAACGACACGATTGTTCCAAACCTCCTTGGAAATGGTGGAGGGATCCTTACATAGGTACCTGGCGATTTCACGGAATGATTTTTTTTCGTCAAGTGCTTCTTCGATATACATGCGATCCTGAAGAGTCAGGTGACATCCGTTACCTGGAATAAGTTTTGACATGGCGTCCTCCTTTACCGCCACCGAGAGTAACAGCTGAAAGGATACACTGAAAAGCATGACCAGTAAAGTATGAGGATGAAAAACTTATTTCTACTTGTGAATGACTAAAAGCTACCGAGGAACTCTAGAGTAGAATTTTGAAATACATTTCAGGGACAACGACTCTTTTGCCGGTATATCTGTTCAGAGTATTGTGGATATGGTAAAATGATTGTGATGCGATATCTGCATGGCCGGAAGATCAGGGGGCAGGAAATGAACTGACTTCTGATGAGAAGGAAAATACGAAGCAGGCAGAAAGATAATAGGCGAAAAAGTAAAGCGAAGGATCTTAAACATGAGAGAAAGTCGAGGCAACGAACTATGATCCGATATGGAAATGAAATAACGGCTGAGGAATATATGGAACTGCGCAGGCTGGTGGGATGGATGGAATTCCCCCTTGAGGAAGCGCAGGCCGGACTGGATAACGCCTATTTGGTTGTTTCGGTAAGAGATGAGGAAAAGGCGATCGGTGTGATGCGGCTTCTTTGGGATGGAGGATATATCGCTTTCATTTCGGATGTCATCGTGGCTCCGGAATATCAGGGACAGGGAATCGGAAGGAAGCTTGTAGAGCTCTGTATCGACAGAGTAAAGGCTGATATGAAGCCCGGATACAAGGTGAAGATCAACCTGATGGCTGCGAAAGGGAAGGAGCCGTTCTATGAGAAATTCGGATTCCATGAACGCCCGAACGAGAAAACCGGCGCCGGCATGGATCAGTGGTTTTTCTGTGAGTGAGGAGAAGTTGGATGAATTGGTTTGTTGAAGGTTTACAGGGAAGCGGGAAAAGTACACTGATCGAAAAACTGTCCGGTAAATATCCGGATCATCAGGTATTTCGTGAGGGAGATTATAACCCGGTAGAGCTTGCCTGGTGCGCATATGTCAGCAAAGAAAAATATGAGGAAATTCTTGATACGTATAAAGAACTCCGGCAGGAGATCGAGGAAAAGAGTTACGAAGAGGGCAGCCGGAGAGTGATCTGCTACACAAAGATTATCACGGATGTCCCGGGATTTCATAAGGACCTGGAACAGTATGAGATCTATAACAACCGGGTGTCGAAGGAGGATTTTAAGCGGATCATTTTCGACCGATACAGGAAGTGGAACAGCGATAAAATGATACTGGAATGCTCTCTGTTCCAGAATATTGTGGAGGATATGATCCTGTTTCAGAATGCATCGGATCAGGATATTCTCGGTTTTTACGAGGAACTGGGCAAGGTACTTGCGGATAAGAAATTGCACATCATGTATCTTGCTTCGGAGGATGTGGCAGCGAATATCAACGTGATCCGGAAGGAGCGGTCGGATGATCAGGGAAATGAAATGTGGTTCCCACTGATGCTGGGATTTTTCAATGAATCCCCCTTTGCAAAGGCCCATGGCGTTTCCGGTGAGGATTCGATGATCGAGCATTTTGTGCATCGACAGGAACTGGAGCAAAGAATCTGCCGGGAGATCTTCCCGGGACGATACACGGTGCTGAAGTCGAAGAATTACGAAGACAGCGAGTTGGATGGATAATTTCAACTATTAAATCTAATGGATTGAATAATGAGAATGTTTCAGTGAATGAACATATAAATTGCTTAAGGATATGATAGTTAAGCTTATCGATGATAATGGAGAATGAAGTGAACAACAAAAAAAGAAATATAATACTGATCGGAATGCCTGCTTCCGGGAAAAGTACCGTTGGTGTGATTCTTGCTAAAGTGCTGGGAATGGACTTTTTAGACACCGATATTGTGATTCAGCAGAGAGAAGGCTTCCGGCTGAATGAACTCATTGCAAAGTACGGTATTGATGAGTTCCTGAGAAAGGAGGAACAGGCGCTTCTCAGTGTCGAGGCCGAGAATACAGTAATAGCTACCGGAGGGAGCGCAGTTTACAGTGATGCTGCGATGAAGCATCTTGCATCCGGATCCAAAGTGGTCTACCTGAGAGTCCTTCTTGATGAGCTCGAAAAGAGATTAAATGATATCAAAGATCGCGGGGTGGTAATCCGTCCGGATGAGAGTATAGAGGAGATGTACGAGAAACGCTCAAAGCTATACGAAAAATATGCAGATATTATAGTGATGGAAAATGGAGAGTCTATTGAGGATACCGTTCGGGCTGTGAAGGAAGAAATAAATAAATGAAGGTCGGCTTATCTGCTTTTGCGGAATAATGAGGCTTTATAGCGGAAGATATTTTTCCGGGGTAATGACAGGAACGATAGCTATTCAGACATAGCGACTGTTGATGAGAAAATGCGGTCATAAATCAGTTAAGGAATAAGGGGATTAAGATGGCAGAGAAAAAAGCTTTGCTTGTAATTGATATGCAGAATGATTATCTGTGGGATAAGAGGAAACCGATGTTTACATATGATACGGATAAACTCACAGGTGATGTAAACAGGCTGATATCTGCCTACAAGGAGAAAGGCTGCGACATCATTTACATCAAGCATATCCTTCCGAAGATCATGTGGGGTGTTGGATTCTCGATAAAAGGAACCGAGGGTGCCGAACTGTACAGTGGTTTAATTGTAGTATCAGACTTTTGTTTTGAAAAGAATCGCTCGGATACATATACCGCTAAGGCATTCAGGGAATTTATGAAGGAACAGAACTATTCCGAAGTGGCGATTTGCGGTCTTGATGAGTGCGGCTGCGTAGGCGCTACTGCGAAGGGGGCCGTGAAGACTGGTGCAACCGTGGTGATGATAGAAAACTGTATCGGCAGAAGATTTCCGGATGCAAAGGTTCAGAAGATGCGTAATGAGCTTACAGCTTTAGGTGTGAGGTATGTCACGGAATGTTAGAATTTTAACGGAAATTCAACTGGCTTAAGTGAGGAATTTGAATAGCTACGACAGTCTGGCGAATCAGATCCAGGCGCCGGTTATAAAAGCTGGGAGGAAGGTATAACGGGATCAATAGCTATCGTTCAACTCGTTTCCAAACTGACTTTTTTGTGGTGAGAGACTCCTGATTATGGTAGAATAGAGTCGTTGGATAGAATATAACGCTAGTCTGCGGGAAAAAGAAGATTTGGAAAACATAGAACTGTACCCGAAATGGAGAAAAATATGCAGGACACAAAAGCAAATGGAAAAGATAAGACAGCTTCTTCTGACAG
>ONTX01000010.1 GCA_900320825.1 uncultured Lachnospiraceae bacterium
CTTTACCGAGAAGAACATTTCCCTTCTCGGTGTTAATACACGTCTCAATAAACAGTCGGTTGCTACCATACAGCTCACTTTCGAGATCCATTCCAGAGAAGAGCTGGAAAGCATATCCGATAAGATACGCTCCGTACAGGGCGTTGTGGACATAGAAAGAGCAGGCGGCTGATCGCTGTTCTATAGGTAAATACCGCCAGAAAAATCTGCAGGTAATCCCAGGCCTGCTATCTCCGTATTTTCCCCAAAAATTATTTAGATTAGAACTGTAAAAAGCAGTTCTTTATTTGCGTTGGAAAAATTGACTGTATACACAAAAAATGTGTATAATACAGAAAGGATAATAATGAAATACAGAGATCTTGTTAAAAGGCTTGAGAAAGCCGGATTTGTTTTTGACAGACATGGCGGTGAGCATGATATATACCGGCGTGGAAATGATGAAGAATCAGTACCGAGGCATAAAGAAATAAACGAAAACCTTGCCAAACATATAATTAGAAAATGGAATTTGTGAAAATACGAAAAGGAGGTGTTTGTATGACAATAGCTTATCCTGTGGTTTTTACACAGACAAAAGATAAAAAAGATACAGTACTTGTATATATACCTGATTTTAACGGAGCGACCGAAGGATATGGAATTGCAGATGCGATTCGCATGGCCAGAGATTACATCGGGTGTTCTCTTTATTCAAAAGATGAATCCGAATATCCGGTCCCCAGTACTTTGTCGGATATTGATATTAAAAAGACCGAGTTTTATTCGTCCGGGGAATCACTGATATCCATCGTTGATGTTGATGTCGATGAGTACAGAAAAAAACTGGATAATAAACCGGTGAGGAGAAATGTAAGTCTTCCAAACTGGCTTAATAAAAAAGCCAACGAAGCACATATCAATGTATCCAGAGTTTTACAGGAAGCTTTGATAGACAGGCTGGCATAATGAATATTGCATTAATAGTTATGGGCGATTAAATGCAAGTAGCCCTCATAAGGTTGATATGTTAAAATATAACAGTATCAAAAATATGTTGAAAGTTGGTATTTATGGGTAAGATCAAAATAGGCGGAATGGTCATAGGTGCGGTTCAGACAAACCTTTACTTTATATACAGGGAAGGCGCATCTGACTGTATTGTTTTTGATGCACCCGACACCGGAAAAGAAATAGTAAGAAGGATAGAAGGTGCAGGACTTCATGTAAGAGCGCTTTTCCTTACTCACGGACATTTCGATCATATCATGGGAGCTCAGGATTTAAGGCTGTCTGCAGGGGCTTTGGCAGAGTCACGGGGTGAAGATGCCGTTAAGATCTATGCTCCGAAGGCTGAAGAAGAAATGCTTTCTGATTCTTCATTCAATATGACGGCTATGATGGGAAATCCCATGACTCTTAAACCGAATGTATGGGTTGAGGATGGAGATGAGATTGAAGTCGCAGGTATTAAGATAAAGGTGATCCACACACCGGGCCATACTCCCGGAAGTGTATCGTACTACATCGAAGAAGCAGGTTTTCTTATTTCCGGCGATACTCTTTTTGAAGAATCTGTGGGAAGAACCGATTTTAGAGGAGGAAGTGCAAAGACTCTCAGTGAGAGCATCAGTAAAAAGCTTTTTGTTCTCCCGGATGATACCGAGGTTTATCCCGGACACGGATCCTCCACAACTATAGGACATGAGAAAAAGTATAATCCGTTTTTTTCTGATGAATTCTGATAAGTAATAAAGGTTTATGATGGAAAACAATACATACGTATATATAGAACCGGAGAAGTACCTGATGGATATTTTGGCGCTTCTTCGGTCTTTTTATCCCGAAAAAGATATAAAGCCCGTTGTTCCTGAGAGCAGGGAAGATGTTAAGACCGAAGCCGAAAAGCTGGGATATTTTTTTTCTGTTTGTGTGGGACAGGACGGAAAAGCCGGGATAACATTTAAGGGTGAGAAGATCACTTTCCTTCCTGAAACATCTTCATTCGATGATTTTACGGCATATAAAAAAGAACTGTGCAGAATGCTGTACGGTATCTTTAAGGATGATGCAGGCAGGGAACTTCCCTGGGGTATGATGAACGGAGTTCGTCCGACCAAGCCGGCTTTTATATGCGTTCTGGCAGGGCGGGGCAAAAGCGAAGCTTCTTCATATTACAGAAATGAATATCTTGTGACTGATGAGAAGATAGATACCTCCTGGGATATTGCCATGACAGAGTCTCAGGTTTTATCTTCGTGTGAGCACAGGGAAAGTTCCGCTCCCGGAGATGAAAGGGGATATCTTGCAGGATATTCCCTCTATATAGGCATACCTTTTTGCCCGAGCAGATGTCTTTACTGCTCCTTTACATCATATCCTCTTTCGGGTTTTAAGGATGGCGGAGATGAATATGTATCCGCTCTGCTTAAAGAGATGAAAGAGAGCAGGTCCATATTCCCGGGTAGAGCTCCGGACAGTGTATATATGGGCGGTGGCACTCCGACGGCACTTTCCGCATCCCTGCTTGACCGCATAATATCAGCTGCGGAGGATATGTATTTTACCGGACCTTCGGTGGAATTTACCGTTGAGGCGGGGCGTGCCGATTCCATAACAGCGGATAAATTGAAGGTTTTGAAAAAACACGGGATAAGCAGGATCTCCGTTAATCCCCAGACTTTCAATCAAAAGACACTTGATATCATAGGGAGAAAAGCAACTGCGGATGAAACGGTTAAGGCTTTTGAACTTGCAAGGGATCTCGGTTTTGACAATATCAATATGGATATCATCCTGGGGCTTCCCGGGGAGGGTGAAGATGAAGTCAGACATACAATGGAAGTTGTTGAAAGGCTCAGACCCGATTCACTTACGGTTCATTCTCTTGCCCTGAAGCGTGCTTCCGCATTGGGAGAGTGGATAGAAAAGAACGGACATGAAAAGATAGTAAGTAACGAAGAGATACAGAAGATTGCAAGAGAAGGTGCCAAGGCAGCCGGACTCAAACCGTATTATCTCTATCGTCAGAAGGATATGTCCGGAGGATTTGAGAATGTCGGTTATTCTCTTCCCGGAAAAGAGTGTATTTACAATATTGTGATGATGGAAGAGATCC
Organism: uncultured Lachnospiraceae bacterium; assembly: GCA_900320825.1. Classification (GTDB taxonomy): domain Bacteria; phylum Bacillota; class Clostridia; order Lachnospirales; family Lachnospiraceae; genus AC2028. Next base: position 3,098 of record ONTX01000010.1, read on the forward strand.
AGAGTATTCTTGGATTCGGGGCAGGAACCATTACCAAACGTGTGGAAAAAGGAAAGGTCTCTGAAAAGATGTCCGCATACGAAAACAGATCCCTCGCCGAATTGATCGGAGACGGATCTGTTCTGAATCTCGATATATCCAGATGTGAAAATTTCAAGGATGTAAAAGATTATACCGGCAGACTGGATGAACTCATCAGCAGGAAAAAGGAGCTTTTTGAATAGTTCCTGATCCTCTTATTTTACGGATATGGGTTAATTGCATGAAATTTAATATTATGTTAATATTGTAAAGATTTTTTAATTTAGCTTACTAAAGCGTAAAAGTAAATCTGAGGAGAATGATCATGAAAAAAATGAGACTTTGCGTGGTAGTTCTTGCTGCTGTAATGACCGCAGGACTTCTTGCGGGATGCGGACAGAAATCCGCTGACACCTTTACCGTAGGCTTTGATGCCGAGTTTCCCCCTTACGGTTACATGGCTGATGACGGTTCTTACACCGGATTTGACCTTGATCTTGCACAGGAAGTATGTGACCGTAACGGCTGGACTCTTGTAAAGCAGCCCATTGACTGGGATGCCAAGGACGCAGAACTTAACTCAGGTACCATAGACTGCATCTGGAACGGATTTACCATGAACGGTCGTGAGGAGCAGTATACCTTTACCAAGCCCTATGTTGATAACAGCCAGGTTGTTATCGTGACCGATAACAGCATTAAGGCACTTGCAGATCTTGAAGGCAAGAATGTTGGTGTTCAGAAGGATTCTTCCGCACTTGCAGCTCTTGAATCAGATTCTTCAACTCTTGCTTCAACATTCGCAAACCTTACCCAGTACGGTGACTACAACACTGCATTCATGGATCTTGAGCAGGGCGTACTTGATGCCATTTGTATTGATATCGGTGTTGCTAATTATCTTGTGGGACAGAAGGACGGCGGATTCTATATTCTTGATGAACAGCTTGCTACCGAGCAGTATGCTGTCGGTTTCAAACTTGGAAACGAAGAACTTCGCGATAAGGTCCAGAAGACCCTTGATGAGATGGCTGCAGACGGAACTGTTGATAAGATCGCAGCTGATTACAGCAGCTTTGGTATTCCCGAATCACTTTGCATCGGAAAGTAATTCATGTCCCTTTTTGTAATCTTTGAAAAATTAATGAGCGGTATGGGAGTTACGGTGTCTATCTTTATCCTGACACTTTTATTTTCCATACCGCTCGGACTTCCTTTATCTCTTGCCAGAATGAGCAAGAGCAAAGTGTTATCCCTGGTTTCAAATATCTATATCTCCATCATGAGAGGAACGCCTCTTATGTTACAGATAATAGTCATCTATTTTCTTCCTTTTTACGGATTTGGTGTCAATGTTACATCAGGCTACAGGTTTGTGGCTGTAATAATTGCGTTTTCCCTTAACTATGCCGCATATTTTGCAGAGATCTACAGATCCGGTATCCAGTCTATTCCCAAAGGGCAGTATGAAGCATCCCAGATCCTGGGCTATTCCAAATCCCAGACATTTATCAGGATCATCATGCCTCAGATGTTCAAAAGAGTTCTGCCCGCAATGACAAACGAGATCATCACTCTGGTCAAGGACACTTCCCTTTCATTTGCCATAGCAACTGCCGAAATGTTTACCATGGCTAAACAGATCGCAGCCAAGGAAGCCAGCCTTATGCCTCTTATGGCGGCCGGAGTTTTCTATTATATTTTTAATTTTATTGTTGCTATTATCTGCCGCAAGGTAGAGAAACACTACGACTACTACAGGATTTGAAACAAAGGGGACGGTTCCGCTGTTTTGCCGGGGAATATCGAATGGAACTTGTAAGAGTTGAAAACTGCAGAAAGTCCTTTGACGGAGAGGAGATACTTAAGGGGATCTCTTTATCCGTTAATGAAGGTGAGGTTGTATCCGTTATCGGTCCTTCCGGTTCGGGTAAATCCACTCTGCTCAGATGTGCCTGCATGCTTGAGACCATGGACGGGGGAACACTTTCCTATGCCGGCAGGACAGCCGTTAAGGAAGAGGAGGGTAAAGTTATCTATGCTCCTCACAATGAGTTAAAAGAGATCAGAAAAACTTTCGGTCTGGTATTTCAGAATTTTAATCTTTTCCCGCACTATACGGTTCTTAAAAATGTAACCGAGCCTCAGATGATCGCAGGAAAGAGCAGGGAAGATGCTGAAAAGAAAGCTCTTGATTGTCTTGAAAAGCTTGGGTTATCGGATAAGGCTAAAAGTTATCCCTGCCAGCTTTCCGGCGGACAGCAGCAGAGAGTATCCATCGCAAGAGCCCTTGCTCTTGAGCCTGAAGTTCTGTTTTTCGATGAGCCCACATCCGCACTTGATCCCGAACTTACGGGAGAGGTGCTTAAGGTCATCAGGGAACTTGCCGCTATCCATATGACAATGATCATAGTCACTCATGAAATGAATTTTGCAAAAGAAGTATCTGATCGTGTGATCTTTATGGAGAACGGTCTTATCCGTGCCCAGGGTACTCCTGATGAGCTTTTCGGTTCTGATGATGAAAGACTCAGATCGTTTATCGGAAAACTCAGTTCCAACTGAAAAGAGCCGGTATGAAAAAAGCAGCTAAATGGGTTTTATGTATCTTTTCATTTGTATATGGTATTGATCTGATCATTTTGCTTAAGATGACGGAAGATCATGTCCCCGGATGCCTTGAAAGTGTGGGACTTCCTTCTGTAAATATGTTCTTCAGGAACCTTTTTGACTATGGTTCTTCAGGCGGATATTTCAGGCTGCCATATCTTATTTCCGAGGTTCTCGGTATTATTTCCCTTATAATTTGTTTTTTCTGGGTGGGACTTGCTATTTCCGATGCCATAAAAAACGGAAGCATCGACAGGATGGATAAGACGTATTTTTCCACCGTTTGTCTTTATATTCTTGGTGTCATTACCCGGAAGATCCTTGTTTCCTTAAATATCAATTACGCTCCGGCTACAGTTTCGGAAAAGAGTGCACTCATAGTATCTTTTCCCTGCGGTAACGTTTTTCTTATCATTTTTTCCATGTGCAGCTCGTTTTATCTGGTTGGATACTGCCTTGAAGAAAAAAAGCGTATTGTGCTTATCCTCAGGATCGTCTGCATGATTATCCTTGTTCTTGGATTGATAACAGGACTGGTTTCAGGCGTTTACTGGCTCACCGATATTGCAGGAGCCATTTGTTTTGCCGTTCCGGCCCTTGTTATCTATTCTTTTTTCTGTGACGTTTAAACAGCAGAACCGTCCCCTGTTTACATTGCAAGAATGCTTATTTTATGCTAATATTTTAAGGATTTTCCGGAAGAAAAGACTTCCGGTATTATTTCGTTTTAAGGAAGAGGGTTAATATGGCACTTAACAAAAAGCCGGTCACCGGAATGAAGGATATTCTTCCCGAAGAGATGGAGATCAGGGAATATGTGCAGAGAGTCATAAGCGAGACATATTCTGCATTCGGTTTTACACGTATCGAAACTCCCTGTGTCGAGAGCATTGAAAATCTCACTTCAAAATCCGGCGGAGATAATGAAAAACTGATCTTCAGGATTCTTAAAAGAGGAGAGAAGTTGGATCTTGAGAATGCAAAGTCTCAGGATGATATCGTGGATATGGGATTAAGATATGATCTTACGGTTCCCCTTGTAAGATATTATTCCAATAATTCCGCAACCCTTCCCGCACCTTTCAAGGCTATACAGATGGGTAATGTATGGAGAGCGGACCGCCCCCAGAGAGGAAGATTCCGTCAGTTCATGCAGTGTGACATCGATATCCTGGGAGAGAGCGATAATCTTGCCGAGACCGAGCTTATCTTAGCTACTACCAAAGCACTTGGAAGGCTTGATTTTAAGGGCTTTGAGATCAGGATAAATGACAGAAGACTTCTTAAGGCCATGGCTGCCTGGGCAGGTTTTTCGGAAAGTGATTATGATTCTGTTTTCATTACCATCGACAAGATGGATAAGATAGGCATTGAGGGAGTCAAGTCCGAACTTCTTGAAAACTCCTATGCCCCGGATATTGTTGATAAGTACACCGGTCTTCTGGAAAAAGCAGTAAGCGGTAATTCCTCACTTCAGGGAATAATGGAAACTGTGGGTGAAGAACTTGCAAAGGATGCGGTTGTAAATCTCGAAGAGATCATCGCATCAGTTGATGCTGCAAAGGAAGCTGATTTTAAGATGGTATTTGATCCTACTCTTGTAAGAGGAATGTCATATTACACAGGTACCATTTTTGAGATTGCCATCCCGGAATTCGGAGGAAGCTGCGGAGGCGGAGGAAGATATGACGAGATGGTTGGAAAGTTCACAGGCCAGAATGTTCCCGCATGCGGTTTTTCCATCGGTTTTGAAAGGATCGTCATGCTTCTTTGCGAAAAAGGATTCAAGGTTCCGGGAACCGGAGAAGGTAAGGCATATCTTATTGAGAAAGGAATCACCGGCGAGAGATTAAGTGAGATCCTTTCCAAAGCTAACGAAGAGAGAAAGAGCGGTAAGAAGGTACTTACCGTAAGAATGAATAAAAATAAGAAATTCCAGAAAGAACAGCTTGCCAAGGCGGGCTATACCGAATTTGAAGATCATTACAGGGAGGCACTTAAATGACACAGTCCAGGACACATACCTGCGGAGAACTCAGAAGTTCCGATGAAAATAAGGAAGTTACACTTTGCGGATGGGTTGAAAACGTTAGAGAAGTAGGCGGAAATCTTTCGTTTATCATTTTACGTGATTTCTACGGAATAACCCAGCTTGTTGCCGAGACCGAAGATATGGTTTCCGCTTTCAAGTCCATCACCAAGGAGTCCACCGTTCAGGTAACCGGTAAGGTAAGGATCAGAAGCAACAAGAATGACAAGATCCCTACCGGAGATATAGAAGTTGTTCCCGATTCAGTGAAGGTTCTCGGAAAGAACAGAAATGCCGAGCTCCCCTTTGAGATTAACAGATCAAAAGAAGCTGATGAAGCCACAAGACTTAAGTACAGATATCTTGATCTCAGAAATCCTGAGGTGAAAAAGAATATTGTTCTCAGATGTAATGTTGTTGCCATGCTCAGAGAGCTGATGACAAAGGAAGGATTCCTTGAGATAACAACTCCCATCCTTACCGCTTCATCGCCTGAAGGAGCGAGGGATTATCTTGTTCCCGCAAGAAAGCATCCCGGTAAGTTCTATGCGCTTCCCCAGGCACCCCAGCAGTTTAAGCAGCTTCTCATGACTTCCGGATTTGACCGTTATTTCCAGATAGCTCCCTGCTTCAGGGATGAGGATGCCCGTGGTGACCGTACTCCCGGAGAGTTTTATCAGATGGATATGGAGATGGCTTTCGCAACCCAGGATGATGTCCTTGGTGTGCTTGAAAGAGTACTTGTTCCCGTATTTGAAAAGTATGGTATATATGACCGCATTACACCCGCACCTTTCAGAAGGATCCCTTTCAGGGAGGCTATGGAAAAGTACGGTTCCGATAAGCCGGACCTGAGAATAGATCTTGAACTTAAGGATGTAACAGATGTACTCGGCGGAATAGATTTTGAGCCCTTCAAAGGCCAGACTATTGAGGCGGTTGTGGTTACGAACTTTAATGCAACAAGAAAGCAGATCGATCAGCTTGTTGCCGATGTTGAAGTTCAGACCGCAAGAAAGACCTGCTGGTTCAGACTCGATGAAAACGGAGAGATAGTCGGAGGCATCGCAAAGTTCCTTCAGCCCATTAAAGATGAGGTTATCACAAAGATGGGACTTGAGAATGGATGCTTTGTAGGTCTGTCTGCAGGACCTAAGGCCGTAGCTCTTAAGACCGCAGGAGTTCTTCGTACAAAGCTTGGCGTGCTCTGTCCCGAACATATGGATAAGGAACAGTACCAGTTCTGCTGGATAGTTGATTTCCCCATGTATGAGATCGGAGAAGAGTCCGGTGAGCTTGAGTTCTGTCACAATCCCTTCTCAATGCCTGTAGGAGGTCTTGAAACTCTTGAAAAAGCAGAAAGAGGAGAGATGGATCCTCTTGATATCATGGCCAACCAGTATGACCTTGTCATTAACGGATATGAGTCGGCATCAGGTGCCGTAAGAAACCACGATCCCGAGATCATGGTCAAGGCATTTGAACTTGTACGTCTGGGAGAAGCTGAAGTTAAAGCTAAGTTCCCTGCGATGTATAACGCATTTACTTACGGAGCTCCCACTCATGCAGGTGCAGCTCCCGGAGTGGACCGTATGATAATGCTCCTTACGGGAGAAGAGTCTATCCGCGAAGTTATTACTTTCCCCATGAACAAGAATGCACAGGATGTTATGATGGATGCTCCTTCAGCAGTTTCCGAACATCAGCTTGAAGAACTTCATCTTAAGTGTGTTACCGAAGAATGAGATTATATCTTCTTGATGTCGAAAAATTACAGGATGAGAGATCAGGCGCTAATCTTTGCGAGAAAGCCATAGATCTCATCGACGATTACAGAAAAGAAAAAGCGCTTCAGTGCAGACACTTTACTTCAAAGGGTACTGCCATAGGTGTGGGGCTTGTACTTCAGCTTGCGGCAAGAGGCTACGTTGAGGATATTTCAAGGGCATCAAAGGGAATTCCCATCTCCCTTACAGCGGAAGAGGCAGTCAGGGTCCTTCAACGTAACGGCGAGGTTATAAAGCTTGCCTACAGTATAGAAAACAGCGGCAAGCCCTATTGGGAGCCGAATCTGGATATTCCTGTATCGGAAACCAGAACGCCTTTCTTAAGTATTTCCCATTCAGGAAGATATGTTGCACTTTCACTTTCCTATTACGAAGTGGGCGTTGATATACAGCAGCGGAAGAGCATCCGCACCGATAAGATATCCGACAGATTTTTTACTGAAAGAGAATCAGCCCTGATAGCTAGAGATCCGGATCTTTTTTTCACCATCTGGTCAAGAAAGGAAGCCTGGGGTAAGTGTGAAGGCGGAGGATTGGTTCCCGCTATGCACAGGGATTTCTCGGATCTTACCAAGGATCTGTGCAGGTATTATATCTGGAGTGAGAATAATGCACCTTCCGGGTATTCTCTCTGCGTATGTGAAAAGATCTCCTGATATGAAAGGTCTTTAAATGAAAATATTTTTATCATGGCTTAAAAATTATAAAAAAGAGGCGTTTTTTGCCCCTTTTTTTAAGTTGGTGGAAGCGGTCTTTGAATTGATCGTACCTCTCATAATCGCTGATATCATTGATGCTGTTTCATCAGGTGCCGGTAAACAGTACATTATAAAAAAGGGAATGCATCTTATACTTCTTGCGGTCCTCGGGCTTATGGTGTCCATAACAGCCCAGTTTTTTGCGGCCAGAGCAGCGGTAGGCGTTTCCGGTGAACTCAGACGCAGCCTTTTTGACAGGATCATGGGAATGGATGCATCGGAGGTTGATAAGGCGGGAACATCAACTCTTATAACCCGTATGACTGCTGATATTTCCCAGGTTCAAAACGGTATCAATATGACCCTGAGGCTTCTTCTCAGAAGTCCAATTATAGTATTCGGTGCCATGATCATGGCTTTTACCGTGGACAGGCAGTGCGCATTTATTTTCTGCATAGCTGTTCCTTTTCTTGCACTTATCGTGATCGGTATCACAAGACTCAGTATTCCCATGTTTTCAAAAGTCCAGACTCTTCTGGATAAAGTAATGCTTTCTTCACGTGAAAACCTGACAGGTGTCCGTGTCATAAGGGCATTTAATCTTCAGGACAGTGAGGTTAGGAGTTTCAGGGAAAATAATAATGAACTTAAGTTCCGTCAGACCCGTTCTTCCAATTTTGCAGCTCTGACAAACCCCATAACCTTTATTGTGGTCAATATTGCCGCCAGTGCTCTTATCTGCAAGGGCGCCGTCAGAGTAAATATAGGTGCCATATCTCAGGGTGATGCGGTTGCAATACTTAATTACATGTCCCAGATCCTTGTTGAACTCCTTAAACTGACCAATCTGATAATGATCATAACAAAGTCCCTTGCTTCCGCTGACAGGGTTTCAAAGGCGATGGCTGAAGGCGGTATTTCAGGTGAAGAGGAAAGAGGCTCTTTTAAGGCTGATGCCTATGACTTTGCATCCGACGAAAAATCCGGATCCGCATCTTCCGGATATATTGTTTTTGATCATGTTCATGCAAGGTATGCTCTTTCTTCACATGATGCTCTTTCAGACATATCGTTTTCCGTAAAAAAAGGATCCTCAGTTGGAATAATCGGCGGAACAGGATGCGGAAAATCAACTCTTGTCAACCTGATCCCTGCAGTATATCCGTCTTCTGAAGGGGATATTTTTATTGACGGAAAAAATATAAAAGGAATTAATGTCCCTGATCTTAGAAAGAAAATAGGCTGCGTCCCTCAAAAGTCAGTTCTGTTCAAGGGTACTATACGTTCCAATCTTATGATCGGTAATAAAGATGCAACGGATGAAGAAATGATAAGTGCACTTAAAGCCGCTCAGTGTTTTGATTTTGTATCCGAAAAGGGAGGCTTGGATGCGGAAGTTAATCAGGGCGGAAAGAATTTTTCGGGAGGACAGAGGCAGAGGCTTTGTATCGCCCGTGCTCTTGTGAGAAAACCTGATATTCTCATACTTGACGATTCAACCTCGGCACTGGATTTTCTTACGGAAAAGAAAATAAAAGAAGAGATTGCGAAACTTGAAGAAACTACTGTATTCATAGTATCTCAGAGAGCATCATCCGTAATGGCCTGCGACCTGATAATCGTTCTTGAAGATGGCATGCAGGCAGGATGCGGAACTCATGATGAGCTTCTTAAGAACTGTCCTGTATATGATGAGATATACCATTCACAGTTTGAGAGAAAGGAGGAGGCAGTATGAAAAACTCTTCCGGTAAAAAAACTCTCTCAAAACTTTTATCCTATACAAAAAAATATCTTCCGCTGGAGATGATCCTTCTTGTATGTGCCCTCGGGTCAGTTGTTTTTTCTCTTTCCATACCCGTTCTTACCGGACAGGCTGTGGATCTTCTTACTCCCGGTGCCGGAAATATAGACATGGAGAGTGTGCCTGAAGCTGCCCTCAAGGTTCTTGCTGCCGCGCTTATTTCCGCATTTTTCCAATATGTTACGAGCAGGCTTGGAAATAGGATAACATACAGCGTTGTAAGGGATATTAGAAATGATGCGATTGAAAAGATCCAGAAGCTTAAGATATCTTACCTTGATTCTCACAGGACGGGAGACCTTTTAAGCCGCATGATCTCTGATGCCGATACATTTGCGGATGGCCTGCTTATGGGCTTTACACAGCTTTTTACAGGGATACTGACCATAATAGGAACCCTTATCTTTATGGTAAATCTCAATCCCTTTATAACGCTTCTGGTGGTGTGCATAACACCGCTTTCTCTGGTTGTGGCGAAAATCATAGCAACCCGCACTCATTCAATGTTTAAAGTTCAATCCGAAGCAAGAGGAAGTCTCACAGAGATGACAGAGGAGATGATCTCCTCCCAGAAGGTTGTCAGGCTTTTTGGTTATGAAGATGATGTGAGGGTGTTTTTTAACGAAACCGACAAAAAACTTTGTGATGCTTCTCTCAAAGCCGTTTTCATCTCCAGTCTTGTAAATCCTTCAACAAGATTTGTAAATTCCTGTGTTTATGCACTTGTGGGAGCAGGCGGTGCTCTTTACTGCCTTGCAGGCGGTATCACGGTGGGAGGCCTTACGGCTTTTCTCGGATATGCAAGCCAGTATACCAAGCCCTTTAATGAGATTTCAGGTGTTGTAACCGAGTTTCAGAATGCACTTGTCTGTGCGGCCAGGATCTTTGAGCTCCTTGATGAGGAAAGTGTTATAGAAGAAGCACCTGATCCTGTATCAAAAGATGATGTAAGGGGAAATGTAAAAATGGAAGACATCAGTTTTTCATATGTTCCCGATAAACCTCTTATAGAGGGCCTTAATGTACAGGCATCCGGAGGAATGAGAGTTGCTATAGTCGGTCCTACCGGCTGCGGAAAGACTACTCTGATAAACCTGCTCATGAGGTTTTACGATCCGGTTAAGGGCAGGATATTGGTAGATGACCGGGATATCAGGGATATCTCAAGAAAGGATCTGAGAAGCTGCTACGGAATGGTGCTTCAGGAAACATGGCTGAAAGCAGGTACTGTCAGGGATAATATCCGTATGGGAAAACCTTCGGCTTCCGATGAAGAGGTTATAGCCGCAGCCAAGGCATCCCATGCACACGGATTCATCAAAAGACTTGAAAACGGATATGATACCGTGATCGGAGAAGAAGGAGAGGGACTGTCCCAGGGTCAGAGACAGCTTCTTTGTATCTCCAGGGTCATGCTCGCCCTTCCTCCCATGCTCATTCTGGATGAAGCAACAAGTTCCATCGATACAAGGACCGAACTGAAGATCCAGAGTGCCTTTGCAAAGCTTATGACGGGAAGGACCAGTTTTATCGTCGCTCACAGGCTTTCTACGATTAAGGAAGCCGATATCATTCTTGTGATGAAGGACGGACACGTTATCGAGCAGGGAACCCATGATGAACTTCTTAATAAAAAAGGTTTTTATTACGACCTTTACAGCGCACAATATGCATCAGTTTCGTGAATTTGACAAAAACAGGCAGTTTCTGTAATATCATTATCATTATGCGGAGTGATCCGCAAATCTGTGACCGGTAATAGGAGGATTTTCTTTTTTTATATGGACAGTCCGGGCCCCATAGAAATAGTAACTTTAGTAATTCTTATATTTTTATCTGGTTTCTTTTCTTCTGCAGAGACTGCTTTTGTTTCGTGCAATAAAGCACGTATCAGGAGTCTTGCTGACGACGGCAATAAAAGAGCCGCCAGAGTTCTTCGTATTCTCGAAAAAAGCTCAAAACTGTTAAGCACCGTGCTTATCGGCAATAACATAGTGAATCTGACCGCATCGGCTATCTCTACAATGCTTGCTGCGGATTATTTCGGCATTTCTGTCGGTATAATGACCGGAATACTTACTTTTGTCATCCTGATCATAGGAGAGGTTGTTCCCAAGACCTGGGCTACCGTGTCCGCCGATAAGATGGCTCTTGCTTACAGCGGCATCATAGAGATGCTCATGGTTGTTTTTACTCCCTTCATACTTGTGGTAAACGGTGTTGCAAAGGCATTCCTTTTTGTTATGAGGATAGATGCGGACGGAAAACCCGATGCCATAACCGAAGATGCAATCAAGACTTATGTTGATGTA
>ONTX01000206.1 GCA_900320825.1 uncultured Lachnospiraceae bacterium
TACATGGATCTTTGCATCCGGATGTTCATCAAGGAACATTTCCTTTGCAACCTGGGCACTGTTATATACGCCGCTAAGCTTTGAAGATATTGTGACAACATAGTTATCTTCATCTTCCTTAAAAGCGTTATAAAAAGCATCGGGAGAAGGACATGCTGAACGGGGATAATCTGGATCAGCCTTGATCATATCGATCCAGTCCTTCTGGGTCCTGGTGCCGTCATCCTTATATTCCACGCCACCGATTATAATGAGCATGGGAACGCGAACAACATTTGGTTTTCTGATCTCGAGTTTGGTAAAATCGCAACAACTGTCGCCTATAAGAACATAACCCATAAAAATTCCTCTTTTTTAAAACGGGTTTACTTGTAACGTCCCCCGACCCTATAAGTATAACATTAATCAAATCTAAAAGTCGATAACAGAAATATCATTAAGAATCTATCATGGAAAACAAAAGACTCTTAAGTTCGGTATGATCGGAAACAAAAAGATCCGCACCTGCATTAACAAGCTGGTCTTTGTCCCTGAATCCCCATAATACCGTTATCATCTTAAGCCCGGAATTACGTGCAGTTTCCACATCCACATCGGAATCTCCGATATAAAGCGCCTCTTCTTTGGAAACTCCAAGTTCGGAAAGTGCTATATCCATCATTTCGGGTGCGGGTTTTCTTGGAACTCCCTCTCTTGCTCCAACAGAAACGGTAAACAGGCCCTTAAAATAATCATTAACAAGAGTTTTTACGTTTTTATCCGTCTTATTTGATACTACAGCGGTTTTGATCCCTGCTGATTTAAGATCTGAAAGGAGCTCCGGAATTCCGGGGTACGATTTTGTTTTTTCCGTACAATGCAAGGGATAATATTCTTTGTGGGCATTAAGTACGGATTGTACTTTATCTTCGTCGGTCCCTTCAGGTACTGCTCTTTCAATAAGCTTTACCATTCCGTTTCCGAGAAACTGTCTGACTTCTTCAGTACTTCTTTCGGGAAATCCATGAATTTTAAGAGCATAATTGACGCTGGATCTTAAATCCTCAAGCGTATCCAGTATCGTCCCGTCCATATCAAAAATAACTGCTTTTATCATTTTTTCCTTCTGTTGAGATTATCATAACCTGTCATAAGTATTGATGAACCTATTATCATTATGAGTAAACCGATGCAAAGACAGAAATCATTTTCAAAATTTGCACCTGATAGCCAAAGTATAACTGACAAGGATACTGATACGATTCCCGTGTAAAACATACCTCTGTAAACAGATGTTTTCTTTTCGTATTTTTCATCGAAACGATGAGGGAATTCTTTTTCAAAATAACTTACCATCATTTCATAATCTTCGTAACAGTTATCATAGAGATTAAAGGTTCTCTTAAAATCAGTTTCTTTACCGTCCTTCCAGACAGTAAATTTCATGTCGGTATAATAACTGCATTTTACTATCTCGGGAACAGCAATTATCTGATGACCGTAAAGTTTAGCCTCTTCCGCAATTCTTTTATCTATTCCGTTGTTCCTAATAAAAGAAAGACATCTGTCAGAATCATATCCAAGTTTTGCAACCGTGAAGGCATTACCTCCGATGCCACCGGTTCTTACTATTCTGGGAAGCATTTTGTAATACCCGAACTGACGGGCAAGACTTATGTCAAAATAATCGATAAGAAACACGCTTCCGTCATTATTCAGAACAAAAGCAATATTTTGAGAGTTGTGTGCTTTGAATCTTCCCAAGGTGACTGCAAGAAAGAAAATCGATCCTAAGGCTATGATATAACACAGACTGCCCGGTATCGAATAAAAGATATCTTCCATGTCATACCTTGAAAGCATGAAAAAAGGAGCATGGAATCCGACAACGATTCCTATGATACTGAGAATGATAAAGGTTGTTTTCTGTGCTTTGTCTGTTTCCGAAAGCTGAGGTTTTGCATGGAATTTATACTGCCATATTCTCTGAATTCCGGAACCGCCTTCGGATATATGAACAGTATTAACAGGCTCCTCTGTAATTTGGGTTTTCCTGAGTTTTTCTGCTTTATCAGTTTCAAGCTGTGATGAAATGGAATTAACGGCTTTTGAGATGCAAAAATATGCAGCTAAAGAAAAAACAGCTATTAATGCAAAATAGCCAAGATTAAGGTGCTCTTCAAAAGTACCCACACCAAAAATAAACAGTGCGATACCGCCGCATATAATACCGGCTTTAAGCAATATAATTAACGGAATACGACACTTTTTTATCATACCGAATAAAGACGCACCGAATAAACAAAAAAACATGATCACGATGATCAGACTTATTATCGCCTCTCTGTCACCTGATAATACAGGAATAATAAATAAAAGACCCAGGAGCAGGGATATGATCATTGTCAAAATATAATAGACTGTTTTCATTTCAAATCCGCCTTATTAGAAGGTTAAATGCTCAGATGATTTTTCTGCTGTTTTTAAGTTCTTCAAATTTTTTTATCAGATTTTCCGGTAGAATATCGTATTCATCAAAGTATAAATGCTGAA
>ONTX01000271.1 GCA_900320825.1 uncultured Lachnospiraceae bacterium
GGTTGTCGGCGACAGACTCTCATCCACTTATTTCACAGAGAACAAGAGACCTTTCCATAATTTCGGTAATTCTATAGTCAGGAAGAGCATCAATATCCTGTTTAAGAATCAGATCAAAGATATTATGACAGGTTACAGAGCCTTCAGCTATGAATTTGTTAAGACTTACCCGGTACTCTCAAAGGGATTCGAGATCGAGACCGAGATGAGCATCCATGCAGTTGATAAGAACATGTTTGTTGATAATGTGGTTATTACTTACAGGGACAGACCCGAAGGCAGCGAATCTAAGCTTAACACTTATTCAGACGGATTGAAGGTGTTAAGAACGATCATGAAGCTGTATGCAACTTATAAACCTCTGTCATTTTGGGGATGGATATCCGCAATTCTCGCTCTTATATCCGTCGGATTCTTTATTCCGATTCTAATCGAATTTTTCCAGACAGGATTAGTTCCTAATTTCCCGACACTGATCGTTTGCGGATTTACAATGCTTGCTGCCATTCATGCTCTCTTTGCCGGAATGACACTCCAGACAATGGTTCAGAAGAACAAGCAGGATTTTGAGTTGCATCTGAACGAAGCAACTAACGAGAAAAAACGGCTAATGGCTGATCTTAATCAAAATTAGTTCGATATATATTGATATCGTTCTCACTGTAGACTAATTCGTAAATGTCGTTATTCTCAAACAGTTTATTCGTAAAGATATAATCAACACCCAAAGAGCATATCTCTTCATCAGTAAGAGAAACTGTAAACACATCGGGATTGTTCAAAACAAACTCGTCATTAAGACCTTCATTGTCACGGTTGATCATGATATGAGCATACCTGTTATAGATATCCGAATCGTCAGATCCGTCGTCGACAGATTCCCACAGTTCCAATTGAGGATAAACATTTGTTGAATTGATTGTCTTGGCTCCTTCCATAATCAATAAATTATTTAAAGGGAACCCCCATCCTTCAATGATCCAGACTCCATCCGGATCATTATTAACAAGTTCCCGAATCTCTAACATAACAGGAGCATTTTGAACTGAGTCAACTCCCATTCTTATCGGGTTTACCAACAATCCGGAAATCAAAATCGTCAGGGCAATCAGTATAGCTCCCGTCTTACGAACCTTTTCATTTGTTAATCCTCTCGCGACAGAATAGAATATTGCGTCGAACAGCAGGAATTGAACGATCAGCATTCTGAGTCTGAAGTAGGCAGGGTTTATCCGATAGCTTATCACTGTCATTATAAGAGAAAGGATAACAGCAAAGACTATGCTTAACATACGCCCAAATGCCACTTTATGCTTCTCACAAAGATAAACACTTCTGACAAACAACAGAAGATCATTGAACGATAATATCACCATGGCTCTGCTCGAAAAGGACATATTCATCATTGTGATCTTAGCAACGATACCGGGGAGTCCGACAAAACAATAACAGCCCAGAAACACGGAAACCGCTAACAGCAAAGTGCAAAGCAAATCATTTCTCTTTGTTGATAACAGGTACTTTATATAAAAGATTATTCCTAAAGGAAATAAGCTGATAAATAATGCTGATTCGCAAGTATTCTCGTACGTTGCGCCATCAATAAACGGATACCAGATATTGTTAAAAGAATTGAAGAATCTGATAACGTCTCCGCCGCCGCTGTTATCACGTTTACCCGGATAAACCGTGGAGGAAATAATCTCGATCGTCTCCCCTGACTGTTTATAAACAAATATGGCTGATAACACCAAAATCAAAAGTGATATTGCTATTGGGATCATTTCTTTACGATTAAAAGTATACTTTTTTCTATTCTGCAGGTAAGTCCAAACTATCAACACCAACAAAACATAAGCAAGAGGAATCATCCATGCAGGATACATCGAAAGAACATAACCGCCGGCACAAACAGCAATAATTAAAGAGCAGACAGTTTTCTTAAGAATCGAAGAAGACTTCAAATAAGTATTGAAAGCGATTATGGACAACTGCATAAAAAACAGCATTTCAACAAATCCATTGATGGCAAACCACCACTGAACAGCAGGTGCAAAAGAAACCATCAGAGCATAAAGAACTGAGATTCTCCTGTTATCATCGGTAATGATCCTTCCGAATTCAAAAGAGACCATAAACAAAGCAATGAGTCTACCGACCCAAAAGAACGACATACCATATGCTATCGGCAAAAACAAAAAACCTATCTGGAACGGTCTGTATACCATTAACAGTGATCTGATCGGTTGACCATATTCAATAAATACATCCGTCTCTGTGGCCCTTATGATTGAA
>ONTX01000252.1 GCA_900320825.1 uncultured Lachnospiraceae bacterium
CCTCCGTTCCAGCGTCCCCATACCATATCCCTGAACCTTCCGGCAAGATCATAATCCGATCCATCAAAATCAAGCCTTATCTTCTCCTGGATATCACTGATATGCGGTATGAACTCGTACTGATCAAATCCGATGTATTGATCATCCTTCATCTTCTGCCAGTATGTATAAACCGGATCTCCGCAATACATGAAGAAGACTATTTCCTTACACTCATCCTCATATAGTCTTGCCATCTCCTCATCGCACTGTTTCGGATCAAAATCTATCCTGCATATCGGTATAAAGCCTCTTTTACAATAGCTCGGTCCGAGATTATCGCAGTTATAACAATCAAGTCTGTTACCGCCAACCATTATCGCATTTGCAAAGGCAGTTCCCATGAAATTACCAATTTTACTTTTGTGTCTCTTGAGGAGAGAAATTATCTCACCCCTTGGCTTTACCGCAACGAATCCTTCCCCATTACCGAATACGATGCATGCGGAATACTTCAGTTCATCAAGATCCCTTATTTCGATCTTCGAGCCTTTTCTGTCCTCATATGATCCCTTGACAAACTTCTGCATTTCAATGAATCTTACAGGCGACACTACCCGTCCTATCATAAGGTCTTCCGGAAGCAGCATTTTCTCGATAAAGCTGTCAGCATCGCTGAACTCGATCAGATCTCCTATGATCTGTATGTGTTTCTCCATAAACTAATCCTCAGTTTAACTTTGGAATACATAAAACTACATTATCCCATTAATAACTTTATACAGATTCGATGCATATGAATCCGTCATTCCGCTTATATAGTCCGTGACCATAAGTAGCCTCAGATACAGTTTCTCTGCATCATTATCACGATCGGTTCCGGCCAGTTTTTCAACTGCACCCTTGTAATCCTCCCTGAAGTTGGCAGGTATCTTACGGATGAAACGGTCATCTATGACCGTCATATGCTCATCCTGATCCGGTTCCAGATAGTAAAGGACTGCTTCAACAAAGTTTCTTAACAGGCTTTCCACTACCTGCTTTGCGGCCAGTTCCATCTCAACCAATTCTTCCGAGTCATATACATACTCAGCCATTGTTTTCTTGAGAATGCTTATTGTATCCTCAACATACGTACCGGCAAACAAGTCCTTAGGATAACTGCCTTCCATTATATCCTTATAATTCTTGGAAAATGCAAATGCCGCTCCATTCATCAGCCACTGTCTTGTATCCGTAAGCCAGTTTTCAAACAGGACAAAATCCGATTCGGGTGTACGGTTATATCCCTGTGAATAAAGATTTTTCCTTAGTGATGCGATCTGTCCGAATGGGCGTTTCCATTCATCCACTCCCTTCTGTAGTTTTTCTAACAGTTTCTTCTCATCATCGGTTTCAAAAAGGGCTTCTCTTTCTTTCCTCCATGCATCTATACGTGCCTGATCCTTTTTAATAAACTTACGGCTTTCAAATGACATCTTATCCCGGATTGCCTTGTATTTCATGATCTTTTCATAGTCACTCCCGGAATAATCTTTCGCGAAATTATTATATTTCTCATCAAAAATCCTATCTGCCGTCTCCGTATAGAATTTTATGAATTCATCGATCGTAAAGCATCTCTTTACAACCGCATCCTCAAGGTCTGCCGTGGAATATGCGATATCATCCGCCGCTTCCATTATATATACAAGAGGATGGCGGACATATTCTCCGTCTGCATATGTTCCGGTCGATTCACACATCTTACGCATGATGTCTTCTTCCGCATAATAATATCCATTTTTATGTTTCTTAACATCTTTGTTTCTGCGATCGAAATCATTTGAAGGATTCGGATATTTGACCAGAGTATTCATTACTGCATATGTCAGATTGATATCGTGACTCTTTTCCTTATGGCGGCTCTTGGACATGATACGAAGTCCCTGCGCATTACCTTCGAAGAACATAAAATCTGCCTTCATCTGATCGGTCAGTATTTCTCCGATCGGAACCCCGCGGAATTTAAAATCCTTATTAGCAAATTGCTTTGAGAACCAATTGCGGATCACATTTTCTCCATAATGACCGTAAGGAGGATTACCCGTATCGTGAAGGAGACCGGCGCATGCAACTATTGTCCCTATATTGTGAGTAAAATTAGGATTGTCTGCAAGAACCTTCTTCATCTCTTCGGACTGATATTTTTGCAGGTTCTGCGAGATCATTGCGGCCAACTGCCTCGCTACTGTTGATACCTCAAGAGAGTGTGTCAATCTCGTACGAACGAAATCACTTTTATCAAGCAAAAATACCTGTGTTTTATCCTGCAGTCTTCTGAATGCCTGACTTGACACTATCGAGAGATAATCATTATCAAACTCGCTGATCCCCGTATACTTATCCGAGATTCTCTTCTCGTCCGTCCTTTCTGCCTGTCTTTCTACTGATAGCAGCTTATCCCATTGCATATTCATCTTCTCCTTTGCATATCTTTGTATAATACTATCTTGTTTTATTAAATCTATATTGATATAGTTTGTTGATTTATGTGGATAGAATTTTGAAAACATCCGGTGATTCTCCACATATTTTCAATGCTCTTCGTATTACAGATTTTTTTGCTTCCACACCGAATGACGTACCTATTGAATATGTGACTTCCTGATAACTAAAGCATTTTCCGCTACTGAAATAATTGTTCCATCTTAGGTTGTCTATGCTTTCCAATTCTATTGCCGGCAGCTTGGCAAGCTTATCTCTTTTATCAAAATGCTTTTCCATTAATGTCTTCAGCACATCAACAAGCATCTGTGCCTGATTCCCTGTATGTTTAACACCAAAAAGAGAATATTGTACTTCACTTCCTTTCCTACCTCTGCCGGATTTTGCAGACGTACTCTCCAATTTGTTCGAAACATTCTGTTCATGCATGTGATCATCTGTTTCTTTGATAGGTGTTATCCTTGCTCTGACACTTTTATCATTATATTCATTTCCGTCTTCATCCTTCTGTGAGAAAGACACAACACTCATTGATATCCGCTCTGGTGACACCCCGTAGATCTTTCGCATTGCGTAACAGTAATTGTCAAGCTGACCTATATATTTTTCAGACATGCTGGTATGAAATTCTTCTTCGGTCAGGTAGTTGTCATTGTCCGATTTATAGTCAACAATAAGGATCCTCTCATCCAAACTGCCTGCATTAAACCGGATCACAAGATCTGCCGAACCATTCATCCAAACCGGTGCTGTCTTCAGTTTTTTATCTTCCTGCAGATGTTTATTGGCAAAATAAAGCTGATCATCCTCTCCTCCTACAGCATCTTCGTAATAACTGAAATTCAGTTCCGTATGATACTCCGACGCCTCCTCAAGCCATTGCATCTCATGAAGTTTTTTATGATATGATCTCACCACCTCTCTAAGAAAATCTGTATATACAACAATATCTTCATCTGAAAGCAGCTCCGAATTCTCTGATATTGCCTGATTTACACACGCGCAGATCACCATATCCGCCTTATCCGTATTTGCTTTGATAAATTCATATCTGTCTACAAGAAGCTCCAATGCTCTGTGCATGGTTGTTCCGAATACATTTCCGACCGGTCTTTCAAGAACCGCGCTCTTCTCCTCTGCAATGATCTCCTCTATGTCTTCATCGGATGGATCATCATTTATCTCATATTGTTCCTCCTGTTTTTTTATACGACCTTCTTCTATTGCTCTTTTTATTGCCCTGCTCTTTGTTTTAGATTTTCCGGATTCAAAATTACTCGGAGATATCCTCTGGCAGACAGGTGTAAGTTCCTCCTGTTTTACTTTGATCACATCTTTCTGATATCTGTCATCTTCTTTTTCCGGATCATATTGACCTCTAATGCTGCCCGCTTCTTTGTGTGGATTGGTACTAAGTATTATTGGTGCGATTGAAGGCAGTTCACTTAACTTATATTCAGCACCCTCGTCTCCATGAAACAAAGCAGAGCTGTTTGTTTTCCCCTGATAATCCAAAAATATAAGAACCTGACCAGCTCTTGTTGCAGTTACATATTCAAGCCTCCTTCTCTCTGATAAGAGTTCCTGTTTTTCATCATCCCTTAGTTCCAAAAACTGTTTAGCCTTGGGATAATATTCATTATCATGCCATAAAGATTGTACAGAGGGAGCCTTTCCACGTCTGTCGGTTATTATCACTATATTACCTTCCAGACCTTTGGATTTATGTATGTTCATAAATTGTACGGCATCTGTCTTTTCCTCAAGGCTCAGTTCATGTTCTATCTCCTGATCAAGATACTCCTGAAATTTCTCCGCCATGTCTTTGGGAGTGCCGAAATTATTCCTGCATACCGTCTCTATCATCTGCATGATCTTAGCCTGGATCGATTTTATTTCAAAAGCGGAGAATGCTCTGTCTTTCTTAATGAAAACCGACAGATGTTTAAGAATATAAAGAGCTATTCCATAAGATGTTTTATCCTTGCAGTCCTTATACATATGATCGATTATCGCTAAAGCATATCTGTCTATATCAGCCTCACTATCAGTTAATTTCAAACATCTGAATGCCTCTATAACACCCACTCTGTCCATCTGACTTTTTCTGTTTGCCAAATAGTCATATATTCTTACAAATGCATTCATTTCCATGATAGATTTCGGATCTGTACTGCCTGCGATCTGTACCGGGATCCCCCTTAAACTCATGTATTCCAAGTACATATCCATTTTTGACTTGGATGCACACAGGACCATAAGATCACTATACTCTATCGGCTGTGGTTTTCCCTTTTTTACTATTTTATATTTCTCATTATCGTGAAGATTAATGATAAGATCTGCAAGATCCTGCATATCCGCATCTTTCTCGATATCAATAAGCATTTCTGCCATTGCTTTTATTCGATTTCCATATGCCTCATCAATTTTATCTTCCGATGAAGTGAATGAAGTTCCGTCAATCTCTGCCATATTATATCTGTATACTCCGGCAAGTATATGTTCAGTATCTGTATTTCTGATCTTAAGTCCATAGCCTTTGTCATCTATAGCATATTTGTATTCATCGGCAATAAGATTCATCGGAAGCATGTTCTGATAATCGTACTTTGTATTATTCTTACTCACCATTATCGGCTCAAAGCCATCATTTGTCCCGAATTTATCATTCACCCATTTTATAACAAGATCATTGGATCTGAAGTTGATCTGAAGGTTATAAACTCTGGCATTTCCTCCCCGATCCTGGATCCCTTTCATTCGGGATTTAACATCCAGATAAACCTGTGGCTCGGCACCTCTGAATCTGTAAATAGACTGTTTGGGATCTCCCACTATAAACAATGCCCCGTTCCTAAGCTCATCGTGGTTATCCGGCCTTGAAGCGAGGCGCCATATAAATGCTTCCTGGATACTGTCCGTATCCTGAAATTCATCTACATAAATACATGAGTATTTCTTTGCAAAATATGTCTGTGCCTCATCATTATCAAGAATCATATCTCTGGTTATCTCTAAAAGAGCATCATTTGTAAGCTCAGTTATTGAACATATTCCTGCATAATAATCTTTTGCGTTTTGAGCATACTCATTAATTATATTTCTGTGCTTCATGACCGGCTCATTCATTATTGTGCTGATAATACCGATATGCTCTTTAATAAAACCTGATACTTCTGTATCCATATCCTCAACAACACTCTTTCTCTCAGCGTCGTTTTTACCCATTATGTTAGCCTTTTTAAAAGCTTTCTTTTCATGATATACCTTGAAACCGACTTTTTCTTTACCATAATCGCCTGTTGACTTGTCATCACTTTCTACGGACAGAAAAGCCCTCCAAAATCTGACATAGTCCATTGCACCCTTATCATCATATCTGATCAGGTCTCCATCCTTCGGCTGCAGATTTGAAGCCAAAAAAGTCTTGTCTCCCAATGTTTTGGATAAATCAATTATATCTTCAAATGTTGTGACCGGTGCCTCTGCAAACCCATTCACCAGATCAACAACGATTCTCTCAAATTCTTTGAATAGCCTGTCTTTTATGCTCAGATCAACCGAAATTTTTTCAATATGTACCTTCTTTTCTGCCGGTGTGGTACATATAGCAGAATATACTTTTTTAATATCCCTTTTCAGCTGTCTTCTTTTCTTATTATTTGGATCGCTGTTATGCAATTTATCCCAGTCATCCGACTTAAGGCCAGCCATCCAGATCTCAAAAATATCATCTTTCTGCTTTTCTGTTGCTTCATTGTCAAGAAGCCCTATGTCCATAGGAAGTTTTGCATCAAAACACCGCTCCTTGAGAAGTTTAAAGCAAAAACTGTGTATGGTAGAGATGGTCATATCATCTATATGACTCAGCGCATATGACAATTTATCCTGATACCCGGAATACTTGCTGTCGTTTAACCTTTCACGTAAGTTTTTGGCTATACGTCCACGTAATTCTTCCGCTGCTTTGTTTGTAAACGTAATGACCACTATTTCGGACGGTTTCATACCTATACACAGCTGGTTCAAAACCCTCTGTACTATTGTATACGTTTTTCCGGCCCCGGCTCCGGCTTCAACAAACATATTGTAAGCCAGCAACTCTGTATCGAGTTCCATGTTATCATTGCTTTTACTTTTGATTCCGCAGATCTCATCACGTATCTGCATTTCCTGTTCGATCAATACTTTTCTGTCTTCTTCCATAATCATCATACCTGCTTACCAATAATTCATTTAGCTGCCTGCGTCTTTCTATTCGTCAGATTCAATTCTCATTTTGTTAACCCCGCACTGCATTCTGCATATTTTTTTATAATCACAGAATATTGTATTACATATCCATAATGTACCATCATCTTTGTTTTCACTTAGATTTTCTTCAAT
The DNA here is from genome assembly GCA_900320825.1 of uncultured Lachnospiraceae bacterium. Classification (GTDB taxonomy): domain Bacteria; phylum Bacillota; class Clostridia; order Lachnospirales; family Lachnospiraceae; genus AC2028. Next base: position 6,856 of record ONTX01000252.1, read on the forward strand.
ATTTGCGGATATACGGTCGATCTTATCATTCTGTCGATATCCTTCGGTTAATCTTAATTTCTTTCTGACACCATCCGGAAATTCTACCTTCCACTGAAACGGATCACTTTCCTTCTGCTTTAAGTATTTTTCCATATTCCTGTTCTCATTGGCCGGTCCATTCATTACACTGATCCTCATACTATCGGCTTCTTCAAAAGGAAAATCATACGAGGCTGCTTCGATCCTTACTCCTTTAATACTCGGATATACGTCAAAAATATTCTTCCCGTTCACTACTGCTGAGTGATCACGGAGTTTTCTGACATATTCAAACGCTGCCATAGCATAAACAAAATGTTGAATTTCAATATCATTTTTAATTTCTTCTTTTTTAGTGTCATATCCACCTGTCTTATAATCTATTATCCTCAGATTAAGACAGTTCTCGCTATCCACATAGCCATCCAGTCTGTCAATCTGTCCTTTTCTAAAATGGATGCTGTAGGGATACTGTTTATATGGGATGGCGGATTTTGTCTCTGACTCTGATTCTGACTCTAATATTGATCCGTCATCATCATAGATCAGATCGTCTTCATATTCAAAATCAAGTTCACATCCTAATACCCACCATTTCTTTCCGTTGGTTTCATCATTCGTCCATTCCTTATGAAGCCGTATCAGGAAATTCTCTGCTGTCTGCTTACATTCGGAAATCTCCTTGGCTTTTATTGCATCACTTGCCCAGGGAACTTCCGATTCGATCTTCTTTATCTCTTCCGAGAATACTTTTTCAAAAACAGTTTCATTGAGCATTTCTGTCAGTTTTCCAACCGGTGGCATTACCTGTTCCATATAATGCTGACATATCCTGTGGATCAGATTACCTCTGTCCATTGCCGGCAGCCACTGGTCTCCCGTAAGTCTACGGACTATCGGTACTGACAGCTTTCTTATGCATTTATAATAATATTTTAGAGGACATTCCAGAAGTACCTGAAGCTGGCTGGCACTCATTTGAGCTTCCTCGTCCGGTGTTACGACAGGTTTTCTTTCCTTTTGCTCATCATTCTCGGTGATCCGGTCTATCCATTTCCTGTACTCTTCGGGATCTATTTTGATTCCTTCATCTATCGGGTCATATGCAATAGGTGCATTAAGCACTTCATCACCCTGCAGTTCCATGAACATAACTGACGGTGAGCATTCTCTGAGATCTACCGAATCGAAATTACTGTATCCTAATGTGATCATTCCTTCAGGAAGGCTTTCAAGCAGCATCCTGAACTGCTCCTGTCTGTTGATGTTTCTGTCTCCCGCATAAGGAATATTGGGACCATTCAGATATAATTTCATCTCATCGTCGGAAATTATCGCTGATTCGGTACTGTTCAGCGCAAACTGTTTGGCTCCCATTCCGATAAAATAATTTATCGGTCTCTCTAAAATCTTAAAACCGGACAGCTTATGTATTCCCACTGAAACTGTACCTGTCTTTTTACTGAAAGTCAGGTTTTCAAGATAATTTCTGATGTATTCTGTTTTTTCCGAAACGCCGGGACATCTGCTTTCCGCTACAAACTTAAATGTCCGGATCTGTTCCCTTAATTTATCGATGATAACTTTTCTCTCTGCATTCTGTTCTTTACTGCCTTTATATGAATATTTAACCGCAAACTTGATCAATTTATCATAAGTTACATAAAGAGGATTTGTCTCGTCAAAAATATCAAGCAGATCCCTGAGAAATATCGCAAAGAAACCCTGGTTCAAATCTTTGGTTCTTTCCTGTTCATCGGTACTAATATTCTTTTCATCTTCTCTCTTTTCCTTACATATTGCTGCATAGGCTTCCGCTTCCTTAATTGCTTCTTTAACATCTTCATCGGCAAGATAGTTTTCAAACCTTCCACGGCCCCATCCGATCTTCTCACCGGGAGTCATCCTGTATCCTGTATTCGGATTGATGCTTTGGGTATCATTGCAGATACCTCTGAAAGTGAACACCTCACTAAGTACGATGTTTTCTATATCTTCAAATTTGTAACCCGATCCGGCAAAATCAAGTATCTTAAAAAGCAGTTGTATAAAGTCCGTATTTGATGCGTGATAACAATCATCAAAACTATACGGTATTCCGGCATAGTCAAAGATACCCGCTATATAGTTCTCATAATCTACTGAGGTATAAAAGAGATTTATCTTGTCAAATGAGCCTTCTCCATTTTTGACCATCTTCAATATTTCATCAGCAACATATCTGATCTCATTATGCTGTCCATAGCTTACGAAATAATTCCATCTGACTTTTCCTGATCTTTTGCTTCTTTCTATATCATCATACGGAAGCACTTCGATCTTCTGAGGTGAAACGCTGCATACTTCAAGGAATAAACTGATCAGTTCTTCTTCTATTCCTTTTCTTTTATTTACGCTAAGATCGCCAAATACACATCTTTCTGCCCACGAAAGATAGAATGATAATGGCATTTTACTTTTGTCACTTTTTATTTCATTCAGGATTTCAGCCGCTTTGGCAAATATCCTTGGCGTATCGTATATGTTTTCACGCTCCAACTTATCCTCGAAGACTTTTATCAGACCCCGTATATCCTTTATCCTGACATTATCATCTGTATTATAGGCTTCTGTTTTGTCAAAAGAACGTATTATGCCTACTGCCTGATATATTTGGGAAACTGTAGATATTGTAAGACATCTCTCATCAATAAATCCGGGACGATATTTTGGATCTGAGATCACTTCATCAAACACATAAACCGCTCCATCCCGGCTTAAAACCTGTGGATTCCGACCATTTCCGTTCACAGCTTCATAAGCCAGTACCAGCTCTGCTGCCATCTTCAACGGTGTTAATACAGTTGTATCGACACTGTTGATCCCTTCCTCGATATTGCATCTGCGTATAAGCGCATTACCTACACTTACAGAATCCGCAATTATGACCTTCTTTCCTTCGTTTTTCAAAAAATCACCGATCTGCATATTTACTTTCTCCTGACTATAAATTTATCTTCCCTATCGCTTCCATCAGACTGTCTGCCACATCCTTTTTAAGTTCCGCGGGTGATAACGGCACAACTATCTGATACTGCTGGATACAGAAAAATTTCACATTGTTGTAGTCCGCAAGAACGGAAAACCTTACATAGTCATCCTTATCAGGCTCGCTCATTTTTACCGTGTCACCCACTCCGAAATAATCTATGGCTACGGTAACCGCTTCCGCCTTACATAGGAACTCACATTTTTTTGTGCCGTTCTTATCCGCATATACCATCAGCGGAAATGATGACGTATATTTTTCTGCCTGGAATTTGTTTCCCTTAAAAAATCTCTGCAGTTTTGTCGGGATATCATCTCTTTTTATATAGCCCATTCCCTTTTTCCCCTCATCCTGTATCAATTCTACCGAATATAATCTGTCCACTCTGTAATGTGTCGGGTTTTGATACCCTTCATGTGTTACTATTATATAGTACTGCCCGTTCTGGCATATCATGGCGTAAGGGTTCAGGATGCTTTCCCTCTCGCGCTTAGGTCCGAATACTATGCGGTCGTTCTCATGATAATATGTGCCCGGGATAACTCTTATCTTAAGATGTTTCTTTATTGCATACTGTAAGGTCGATATCTTCTTAAGTGTCACTGCCGATCCGGAAGGAAGTGCAGACCGATCGTTTCCGCCTGACGGTTTCCTGGGAAGCCTTGTATTGCCTGAAAATCTGCTTTCCGGCATCGAACGGTATTCGTCCTCTCCTTCCTTATAACTGCATGATGCGCTTTCCCTTCTGACAAGATATTCCTTTTCTTCCGGAGAAAGATAATGATTGCTCTCTACCGCCGCGCAGATAAGTGATACATCTCCGCTCTCAAGGATAGGTTCAAAATAGTATCTGGCAGGCCTGCCCGGGATTGCAATGATGCGTCCTCCGACAACCCTGTAAAATACTTCTCCGACTGCTCCCTTACTGCTGTCCGAATCAAAATAGTTTCCCATCATTTCCATATCGTTGAGGCGTCTCCCGATAGTCTTGGCAACGGAATTTGTATTTCCCTCTTTTAGGCTCCTGTCGCCAAGTCCCGTAAGCGATGTCACTTTCTCCACTATCTCATTCGTACTCATGGGGTGTTCCTTATCCGAATACGTACGGAGAATATACAATATCCACACCTCCATATAGGAAGCCAGGAATTTCTCCTGTTCTGTTTTTTTGCTTTTCTGTTTTTCTTCTTTGGGGGGCATATCTTTGATCCTTTTCGTTATTATCCGTGGCGGCACTTAATTTGTTCTTATATTTTGGTAAATGAAATAATCAATTTTGTTTTCTTTAGTATAATAGCACAAAAATCCGTACTTTTATATAGACATATTTGTCCAAAATTAAGAATCCCCCGGTATGTCTGTTTAAGACATTCCGGAGGATCCGGGTTAAGGAGATCGTAACTTCTATATTTTCTGTTGTTGCATGTATTGCCGCCTGTTCTTATGCTTATATCTGCCTATATAAGTCCTTCCACGCACTTATCCACATTTTCCATCTTCTCTGTGGGCTCGAATCTTGCGACCACGTTTCCGCTGCG
>ONTX01000033.1 GCA_900320825.1 uncultured Lachnospiraceae bacterium
TGCATCCGTAGAGCACTCACAGATCATATGAACAACCGCAAGATTGAGTATGGGGAAAGCCTTGGCAAAATCAAGTTCCACCTGTCTCCCGGAATTAGTGACACTACTGTCAAATATTTGACGGATGATCTCCGGGTCCGAAATATAAGTAAACCAGCAGGACAAAACGATCACGGCAAGTCCGATCAGAATGTTGATCCACACATTTTCAACAGTTCCAAGCCAGGGAGCAAGAAATCCTATCACAGCCCACTGGAAAATATACAGAACCATTATTCTCCTGCTCAGCATGGCTATGAATGAAGGGAGCTTTCCTCCAAAGAGTTTTATAATCAGGTGAGCTCCCACAAATGCCATGATCACCAGGGAAAATCCGCAGATCAAATTGTGGGAATTCATTGCATAGAAACTATCCTCCCCATAGCCTCCCGGATTGATGGCATTCTGTGTAATGCCTCCCTTTATGATAAGGAACTGGCTTGCGGCGAATATAACTATACCTAATACAAAAGCGCATCTGGCAAACATGCGCTTATATCCCTTCATTGAAAGACGATCATATATGATCGCAGTAATATATCCCAAAAGAGGAAACGGGATCCAGGTTATCAGAGGATAATAGGAATAATCGTTTAATCTGAAGAAAAGTCCCGTAAGAGTATCGATCCATCCGTTTCCGGTTACGAGAGCCGCTCTGTCAACATTGTTATTCAGGATAAGCGCAGCAAGGATCAAAACTATGGCAATGGCAGAAGCGACGCGCCCCCTGACCTTCTTAAGAAGTCCGAGGATCAGCATGGAGAGCGCTGCAAAGAAATAGAAATCCACCGTGATCAGCATCCAGGGTTCGTCACCCAAAGAGCCCTGCCCTTCCGGATCCAGGATCGAAGGTATGCAGTACTGGAAAAAATTGACAAGTACGCCAAGAACCGTCAGCTGCAGGAATCTTTTTACGTAGTCAACCGGCTTTCTCGCCCTGTTGTAATACGTGCCCCATCCCATGGCAAAAGCAAATACCCCGCAGGACATGACACCGCCGAAAAATTCAATCACTAACTTCGCTCCCAGTCCCGCGCCGGAATCCGCATTCGTCAACGAATACCAGGAAGCTTCCAGAACATGAACCATTATCATGCCGATAAGGGCAAAAAATTTCAGGAGTTCAAGTTCTTCAATTCTTTTTACACGATCCCTTTTATTTATGTTCATTTTAATTATCTTCACTCTTTCTACTGCGGTCCGTAATATTTAAAAGCAAGTATGGTGATATCATCAAACTGCTCGGCACCGTCAACAAATATATCTATAGCCTTTCGGATACTTGCAATGGTATCTTCGGGGGACTGGTCCTTTGCCCTGTTCATGGCAACAAGCATCCTTTCTTCTCCCAAAAGTTCCTCGTCAGAATTAGTGGCCTCAGTGACTCCGTCGGTATATACGCATATGCTGTCCCCGGGGCTGAGTCTGAATTCTCTTTCCTTATAGGGAATATCCTCCATAGTCGCAACAGGAGGCGAGTGGGGATACTTATCAAGGGTGTATCCGTCTCCCTCCCTGCAGATCGCAGGATCCTCGTGTCCTCCGTTCGCCGAGACGCATTTTCCGGTTGAAAGTTCCACAACACAAAGCCATACAGTGACAAACATGTCATCGGTATCGGTTTCCAGCAGCTGGTTGTTTACTTTATAAAGAGTTTCCGAAGGAGACATCCCCTGCTGCATGCAATTTTTTATGAGGATCCTGGAGATCATCATAAAGAGCGCCGCAGGAATTCCCTTTCCGGATACATCCGCGATGACAAGTACGATATGGTCATCGTCCGTCATATAAAAATCATAGAAATCTCCTCCGACTTCCTTGGCGGGAGTCATGGATGCATAAATATCAAAATCAGTCCTGTCCGGAAATGCAGGAAATTTACCGGGAAGCTGTGAAAGCTGGATCGATGCCGCCATATCAAGTTCCGCACCTATACGTTCCTTTTCGGCGGTTATCCTTGTGTTGGTATTTATATAATCCCTCAACTGTACATCGATATCTTCAATACTTTTGGCCAGCTCTTCGATCTCGTCCCCCGTACGTATCCCCGATTCAAACACTTCCTCCTTCTCAATATTGGGAAGGATAAGTGATGCACCTTTTGTCAGCTGCTTTACGGGGGTTATTATTGTATGGTTTATCAGGAAATAGTAAAGGATTATGGATACGATCAGGATTATCGCCGCAACCCCAAGAACGTTTGCGATGGTACGTATAACTTCAACATAAATATCAACCGCATCCGCATCAATACAGACCAGCGCAACCGGCTCACCGTTTGAATCAAAAATGGGCGTAGCCGCAGTGATCATGACCTGCCAGGCATTATCCCTGTACATTCCGAATTCTTCAACATAGTCCTTACGAAAAGTCTTTTCGATAACATCCTTGGAATCTTCATAGATAAGCTGCGTCTGTCCCAGAGTGTTCTCCGGATCGTCCGTGGTTTCCCACACATAAGTAACTTCATCTTCCCCGGGTACGATCACGTAAAAATACTCAAAACCGAATTCCTGATGCATCTGCCTCATTTCTTCAAGGATGTCCATATAGTAATCATCGATCTTCCGGGTCTTCAGATAATCGTCTATAAGGTCTCCGTCGATCCTTGATGCCATATACCTTGTGCATCCGAAATATACGTATTCATAATCACTGATAAGTACTGACTCCATCCTGTGAGCCAGGACCAGACCGACTGCCACGACCAGCGTTATAGCCAGGACGGCCAGACCCCTTATGAATTTTTTATCAAGTCTGCCTTTTATTCTTTTAATCCGCTTTTTTTTCATTATCGATTTTTGTTCCCGTTGTTTTCTGATCAGATTCAAGCAAAACCATACAGAGTTATTATACTATATCCCGATTTGAGATAAAACCATTATTTAGGTAATGATTCTTTTATTCTTTTTTCTTCATGTTTGTTTCGCTTTTGTTACGCATATCATTTTATAATCACGTCATAGTCAAGAAAATATTCATTCCTGCCCGGTACGGTCAAACGTATAAGGCAGCACATAAGAAAGGAAAAACAATATGCCTACATGGAAAGAGTTATTTGCAAAGATTGAAACCGAAGAACAGGCAAGGGCCGTTCACGAGACATTACTGAAAGCCGCAGACAAATTTCATACAGACCTTGCCGCCCAAAAGCGCGCCCTGGTCAAGGAAGACATGCTGCAGCACCCTGATGAATATCCCGACCTTTTTAAAGACGGAAAGGCTTACGAAGGAGAAAAACTCGATAAAAAGATCAATTCAATGATCCTGGACCACAAGCCTGAAAAGTTTTTCAATCACGAGGACA
>ONTX01000186.1 GCA_900320825.1 uncultured Lachnospiraceae bacterium
CCAAAGGTCCCCCTTAGGATAATTAATAATTATACATAGTTGTATACTCGGCCTTCTTGCCGCTGCCGATAAGGCTTGTGTTTCCGTCGGCGTTGGCGTCGAATGTAGGATCCATTAAAGTCCAGACATTGCCGTCAAACTGGATGATGTCATTTATCCATCCTATATCTTTTACATAAACGCTCACCCATGCATGATAGGCATCTCCGGAGTATCCTATTTCCATTCTTGTAGGTATACCGACACTTCTGAGCATTGCAGCCATGACTGCCGCATAATCGAAGCAGATGCCGGTCTTTATACTTAATATCTCGTCAACATCCGGAAGGTAGCCGGGCTGAACATTTTCCGCCTTGTCATAATCATATGTTATGTTCTTGATCATGTAATCATAGACCTTTGCCACGGCATCAAGTTCGTTGCTGCATCCGTCAGTGAGTTGTTTGGCCAGTGCAGTGGTATCGGACTTGTCGGTGAACTTAACATACTGGTTCGGGTACAGGAAAGGAGTGAGTTCGTCCTTAAGTGAGACTTCGATATCCTGTGCATATATCATAGCATATTCATTGCTCTGTATGTTCTCATACACCGTTATGTTATAGAGCCCGGAGCCAAGTGACAGAGGGATGACAGTGTCTTCTCCGGGGGGAATGGTGAAGGTGTATGTTATGCTGGTGTCCTTATTCATCTGCAGCTTGATCTTTTCCGCATCTCCCAGATATCTTACACAGAAGTAACCGTCTGATGTATTTGACAGATCTATGCTGACATATTCATTACCGTCCGAAGGTTCATCCGATATCTGCGGAAGAAGAATGTCAAAATCATTCGACCACGTTCCGGCCTGATTCTCGATCTTAACCTCTGTCTCACGCTGCGATGGCGGGATCTTTTTGCCACAGCCTGTAAGTGAAAGGACAGACATAAATGCAAGCGTAGCAATATACAGTTTTATCCAAAATTTATTTATCATAAGCCGATAGTGTCGCATTCAGGGTGTGGCCGTGATCATCGGAAATATATATAGTCAGACCTTCATGGGAATAGGGGAAGGTGACTTCTCCGGTGCTTTTGTTAAAATCCGTGGGCACAATGGTCCTTCCGTCAGTAGTCTTGGCAAATATTCCTTCATAGTCGATGTCATCGCCGATTAGCTTAAGGGTAAAATGGTCCTTATAAAGGGTATAATCTTCGATTATTATCTTATCGGGTGCTATACCGGCCCTCTCGACCTTAAGCCGGCTGTTCATCAGCGCTACAGGTGATACCAGAGTAAGGAAGAGGAAACCGATCGCAACCCATTTACAGAAGTCCACGAGATTGGTCTGTGCCAATCCCTTAAGAAGCAGCCAGTCAAAATTAATATTCGGTGTTTCTACATTTGAGGCTTCCAGTACATTCTTAAGTACATCCACTGCAGCCTGTTTTGGCATATTGTATTTTTTACTGCGTTTGTAAAACATCATTTCCCCTCCTTTCTCAGCATCTTGTAGATTGCCTTTTTGCCGCTGATTATATATCGCTTGACTGTGCTTCGGGAGCAGTTGAGCGCTGCGGCTATGTCCTCAAGCTTCATCTCATTGTAGAACCTCATTACAATGACCTGTTGTTCGAGGAAGGGAAGGGAGTTGACAGCTCTGTTTAGGGAAGCCAGTTCCTCTTTGTTTTCATAATGCTCGCCGGGATTGTGTTCGGGTTTTTCATCGAGTATAAGCTCCAGCAGTTCGGAGCTTATGGAATCCGGGTGATTCTTCTTGGCCATATCGTAGCATACATGGAAACATATCTGGTTAAGCCAGGCTACGAAGAGAGAAGGATCCTTTATATTATTGATGTTTTTCAGGGCCGATATATAGGTTTCCTGCACAGCGTCCTGAGCCAGATATGCATCCCGCAGATAGTGCATCGAGTAGTTGTAAGTATGGTTGTAAGTGGTTGCATACAGCTCGGCGAAGGCTTCGGAAGAGCCCGATTGCGCGGAAATGACAAGGTTGCCTATATAAGCATGGTTAAAGTCA
>ONTX01000344.1 GCA_900320825.1 uncultured Lachnospiraceae bacterium
CACAAATAAATTGTGACTGCTGTTGTGACAAGAAACAAAAATTCTCTTTTTTTGGAGATAAAAGAAGTCTTCACGATAAAACCAAATTAAAAGAGGAAGCTGGCCGCAAAAGGAGCAGCGATGGAAAGGATCGATACTATTACGGCTACTATGGCAATCTTTTTAACGCTTCCCACCTGTTCTTCAAGCTTGGTGGTCTCTGTTCTTATGCTTACCAGGAACTTTGCATTTTCTTCCCTGATGGCATCGATCTGCTTTGCGTTATCGTTCCTTATGCTTCCGAGAAGTTTTGCACTTTCGTCGCGGATGGCTGTAATAGTCTTTCCGCTGTCGCTCTTATAGCTGTCAAGTTTTGACTGATTGTCCTGCTTTATGCTCTCAAGCTGTTTTGCATTCTCATCCTGGATTGCCGCCTGGACATTACGGTATACGCGGACGCATTCCTTGTGAACATCTGCATTCTGAACCGTGCCAAGAAGTGAATTCTGGGCTTCCAGCATTTTCTGCTGACCCTGCCTTAAATCATTTTTTACCTGCTCAAGGCTCTTATCATTGGCATTTTTCAGACTGTCCATCTGAAGCTTTATTGCAGAGACATCATCCCTGAGGACATCCATCTTGGCAGAGATCTCATCATTTACGGCCGATGAAGAGAACTCGCTCTGCATCCTGGACAGATACTCTTCGTTGGAAGACCTGACAGCATCTATCTGGGATCCGACTCTGGCCTTAAGATCTTCAAGCTGCGTTCCGATCTGCTCTTCAAGAAGATTGAGTCTTCTTGTAAGTTCCTCATTACCGCCTTCTGCGATGCCGCTTCTTATCTTCTCAAGATTTTCCTCATTGGCAGTCTTAATGGACTCTATCTGCTCCTTGAGTTCATTGCTGCGCTCTTCCAGCATCTGGCTCTGTCTGCTCATGAGTTCGTTCTGGCTCATGGCAAGGGACTGCTGACGCTCAATAAAATCATTCTGTCCTGCAAGAAGGTCATTTTGCATCTGCTGCAGATAGTCCTCGTTTGCCTTGTTCATGGACTCCATCTGCTCTTTGAGATCATTGATGACACTTGCGGAAGCTCCTCCCTCAGCGCCTCCGAGATCCGGAAGTGCGTTTATAGTCTGCTGAAGTCCGCTGAGTTCTTCGGCAACGCTCTTCATCCTGTCAAGGCATTCCTGATATTCCCTGACCTGGGCTCTCATTACGCCCATAGCTTCCGATTCCGCCTCACCATTGGCGCGGATGATCTGCTGAGCGTTCAGCTTTTGAGATAACTGATCCATGAATGTGTCCATAGTCGCCTCCATAATGCTTGATTATTGATTGCTATTTTTAATTCGTATATATAGTATGTCGGGTTCTATATCTTGTGGTTTTTGTGCAAATTGTCTATAAAACCCATTTAATTCTTTTGTTCATTTATAAACATTTACTGTTTTTTAACAGCGTGTTCATAATTTGTTCACATAATGCCGATATAATAAATCTCGTAAGCAGGCAGAGAATACAAAACGATCATTTTTTTCATAATAGCCCGGGAGCCGAAAGGTTTCCGGGCACTCCTCATTTTATGGGGAGTTTTTTCAGTAAAAATCAGGATCGTCCTGAATACTGCTGAGCTTGATGATCTCATCATTAAGTTCAAGCATCTTCTCATCCAGATCGGCAACAAGATGCGCACACTCCACAAGTTCATCCTTGATGTGCTGGGGAGCATCTCCCTCGAACTTGTAGTGGATCTTGTGCTCAAGAGACGCCCAGAAATCCATGGCAACCGTTCTTATCTGGATTTCAACCCTCGTATCCACAACACGGTCGGAAAGGTAAACAGGAACTGTCACTATCATGTGATAGCTCTTATATCCGCTGGCCTTGGGGAAGGTTATATAGTCCTTGACGGTAAGGATCTTTATATCCTGCTGATGCTCGATCATATCGGCAATACGATATATATCCGACGAAAAGGAACAGATTATCCTGACGCCGGCTATATCGTTGACGTGATTGACCATGTTTTCTATTGTCGAATCAAGACCGTGTCTCTTGAGTTTTTTAACGATGCTTTCAGCGGTCTTCATTCTGCACTTTATATGCTCAATGGGATTGTAACGGTGTATATGCTGGAATTCCTCATTCAGGATCTCTATCTTGGTCTGAACCTGTCTCATGGCAGCATTATATACGAGAGTGACTTCCTGCCACGTCTCAATGCCGTTTCCCTGAACTATTTCACTTATATCATTATCCATTTATTATTTCCGATCCGGTTTTGTTACTTTTATCTGTGCATACTGCATATATTTTACCATAAATACATTTATTTGTGTAGGAAAAACGTCAAATAACCTGCCCCGAAAGGCAGGTTATTCTTGTAAATAAAGATGGTATGTTGTAGATTTTTAAATATAAAAAACAGTTTTCAAAGGATGAAATATGTTCAGACTCTGGGTAAGACAGTTCAAAGACACTCATATGCTTAGGGATACCGTGATAGAAGACTCAACTCAGGATACCCGCACCCACAAGATCCTTAATTCTCTGGAAAAAGCCTGCAGGGAATTCGATCTCCCGGTCCCCATCTGGCTGGACAACAACATCAGTTCATTCAAGCAGACATCTGTCACCAGATTTACAAAAGATTCGTTTATAGAAGACGTACCTTTTGATTATCTGGAGATCAAAGTGATCGAAGAGGACAGCGTCTGAAATGTGACAGATCAGTCGTCATATCCGTTGGGATTGTTCTTCTGCCATCTCCAGGAATCTTCGCACATCTCCCTGATACCATACTCTGCTTCCCAACCAAGTTCTTTTTTTGCAAGGGATGCATCGGCATAGCATGTAGCGATATCTCCGGGGCGTCTGTCCTTTATCACATAAGGGATCTTAACCCCGTTAGCCTCTTCAAAATTCTTCACAATGTCGAGTACGCTGTATCCGGTTCCGGTACCGAGATTGTAGATCTTAAGACCTGCTTTTTCCTCAATCTTATCAAGAGCCTTCACATGGCCCTTAGCAAGATCCACAACGTGGATATAATCCCTCACACCGGTTCCGTCGGGAGTATCATAATCATTTCCGAACACACCCAGTTCTTTAAGCTTGCCAACAGCAACCTGTGTGATATAGGGCATCAGGTTGTTGGGAATGCCGTTGGGATTCTCACCCATCATTCCGGACTTATGTGCACCAATGGGATTGAAGTATCTGAGAAGGATAACATTCCACTCTTCATCTGCCTTCTGAATGTCGGAAAGGATCTGTTCAAGCATGGATTTGGTCCAGCCGTAAGGATTGGTACACTGTCCCTTCGGGCACTCCTCGGTAATTGGAATGAAAGCGGGATTTCCGTATACGGTGGCACTTGATGAAAAAATGATATTCTTGCATCCGTGCTTTCTCATCACATCAACCAGGGTAAGGGTTCCGCCGATGTTATTCTCATAGTATTCCCAGGGTTTTGCAACGGATTCTCCCACAGCCTTGAGACCGGCAAAATGAATAACGGCGCTTATGTCTTCTTTTGTAAAGATCTCTTCAAGGGCCTGTCTGTCCCTTATGTCCGCCTTGTAAAAAACGGGCTTTTTGCCCGCTATCTTCTCAATTCTTCCAAGAACTTTTTCACTGGAATTTGAGAGGTTGTCCATAATGACCACTTCTCTCCCCGCCTGAAGAAGTTCAACCACTGTGTGGCTCCCGATAAATCCGGCACCGCCGGTAACAAGTACACTGCCCATTAACACCTCCAAAATTTCAAAATGCTGCTTACGCAGCATTTATACATAAGGCGAAAGTCTAAGCTTTCGCCAAGCCTAAATTAAAGGATTACACCGTTTTTCTCAAGAAGAGCCTGAGCACTCTCAACGGAATCAACTCCGGTCTTATTCTTGATGGGTGCAAATTCCTTCTCTCTTATGACTTCAAAAGGAAGACAGCTGTCGCACTGATGGATCATATCAAGAACAAGATTCTCATATTTATATCCGTTGGGAGATTCGGGCTTGATGAGATTGCCGTTCTCGTCAAGGCAGGGAATCTTCTTCTCAACGATATGGAGAGGAAGTGAGCCGTTAAGGATCCTCTCAAGCTGCTCGGTTGCAAAAAGGTAATTAAGGATAACACCGAAATTATACGCAGGATCACCCTTTTCATTCTTTGCATTCATAAGATCTTCGGTAAGATCATAGTATTCAACTATGGAAGGTCTTCCGTCCTCAAGACAGATAACTCCAACCTTCTCATCGGGTGCAGCCTTCTTAACCACCTTGGCACCTACAGTACATTTTCTCGAGATGGTCGCACCCACGAAAACGGGATCCGCGATCTGCTGGAGAACATTATCGACCGCAAATACATTGAACCACTCTATTCCGTTTGCATGAACGCCGTCTAAAAGACCTGCATTAACAAGGGAAACAAACCATCCGCCGTTTCCGTTGGGAGATGTGGCCATACGGCCCTTTTCCTCAAGGTAGATCTTTCCTTCGTAGTCTGTAGCAGCAGCCATTGACTGCATGAAAAAGTGAACATACTCTCCGGGATATCCGAAGTAATTCTTTTCCTTGAAAAATCTGACTGTTGCGTCATTATTCTTCTCGGAAGTCATGATATAAAGATGGATAAAAGCTCCCGCTTTGTCAGTAACTTTCTTAAGATTGTTTATAAGGCACTCGAAAATGTACAGATTCCTTGTCTTACCCACATTGTACATTCCCTTGGGATCATCGGAACCGAGTCTGGTTCCCATGCCGCCTGCAAGAAGAAGTGCAGCAACCTTGCCGGATTTAATCGCATCAAGACCGGTCTTTTCAAACTCGGATGCACGGCTTTCGATCTCGGCTATCTCCATGCACTCAAGAGGAGTGATGGCACCTCTTTTTACAAGATCCTCGGGATGAGCGGCATTTGCCTGAATGCTCATATCGGTTGCATCAATCTGATCCAGCAGTGATTTTTTTGATGCATCGTCTAGTTCATCATAGTATTTGAGAACCTGCATCTGTCCGAATTTTTCAAGTTTTGCTTTTGCTTCTTCTAAAGTCATTATCATCTACCTGCCAAATAAATAATCATAAATACTCAGGCTCCCCTGTAGGACGACGCCCCATCGATGGATGCAAGGTTATACTCAGGATGCCCTGTAGGAAATACTGCTACGGTATTGGTATCGACATCGTAGCTTGCCGTGAAGGTTAAGTTTCTTCCACATACATTTCCTGCAGTAAGAGGAACTTCATTTATTGTATCGGGAAGCAGCGAAACATTGCTGTATGTTACCTGAACGGTGGAAGATCCCGTGGTGTGGGAATCTGCGATATCAGCAAGAAACGCTTCCCTGAGCATATCCGCATTCTGGATGTCCTTGGAACGTCTTGACTGTTCAACATATTTGATGAACTGGGGTGCAAGAATTCCGATGAGAACCGCCATAACGGCAATAACTATTATCAGTTCAACCAGCGAAAATCCTTTGTCATTCTTTTTCATAATCCTCTCCTCTCATAAAGCGGCGATAAATCCGCATACATAAATATTTTATCCCTGAAACGGCGGATTTACAACGTAAATTTTGAAAAAAATCTGTCGCTTGCATCGTTTCCTGAACTCTTGACAAGCAGGCTCTTTAATTCCCCACTGTCTTCTCCCAGTTCCCGGATCATCATATCCCTGTTGCTGTCATCGATACATCCGAGGCTGTTTAAAAGATCAAAATGAACCTTGTCGGGATACTCGTCCCTGAGGGCATACCAGCTTTCGGACCCTCCCCTCGCTCCTGCCCTGTGGGAATATATGTAATCAGAAAACATCTTCGAAGACTTTTCTCCAAGGGCCTCCGGATTGAGAAGTCTCTCCATGCATATCGAAGCCTTCATGACCCTTTTTCTGCTTTCGTATGCACCCTTGTCAGATGACCCGTAATCTTCTTCGCCGCACAGGATCTGGTTCTGAAATCCTTCATCATCGGGAGACTGCAGAAGCGATATGACCCATGCATCAAATTTTTCAAGCCAGTCATCACCTGCATTATCAAGATCCGTAAGATGGGTCGGAGCTTCCCATCTGATACAACCGGCAAAAAGTCCCGTCTTATCCTTTGACAGATCAGGATGATCCACAACTCTGAGGGATCTGCATCCCGACAGCACCCCTTCTCCCATAGAGCAGGCAGGGATCTTTATATGAGTCAGGTTGGAACATCCCGAAAAAGCCCAGTCCCCTATATATTCAACAGAGTCCGGAACCGTTATTTTTCTGATGGTTTTTTTACCAAGGACAGCTTTTTTGATGATGGACTTTACGATGACGCCATCTGAGCCCGCTTCGTCATTTTCAAGGCGCTCAGGAATATCCAGTATGGTCATATTTCCCGTGATCCTTTCAAGACGCGCTGTGCCGCAGGCTATATCAAAAACAAGACTTCCACCGGGAATATCGATTTCTTTTTCCAAAGTTCTATTTCCTCCTGCCGGCTGACGGATACTTTTTAGCCCTTAATAATCCGATATCAAATATCCAGCTTAAGGATCCTTTCTTTCAGTTCATTGCCTCTTTCAGATATTTCCATATCACGGGCCAGTTCTTCATAATCACTGTTTCCGAAAGAGCCGATGAATCTTGAAGTCCAATTATCCGATGTCAGCCTTGCCGCAAGTATTACCGGTTCATTTCCGCCCTTATATGCTTCATTTACGAACTTTATCATATTGGAAAGCTTTTCTCCCGCATGGCCTGCTTCATTTTTAAGTGATGCAACCTTCTTTTCAAAAGAAGTATTAACCAGGGAAAAAGCAGCGGATGCAGATTCGCAGGAAGCATCATTTACGGTCCTGATCATCTCATCATAAAACGCCGCCGATGCCTTTAATATTTTTCTGTCAGCATCCGAAAGTGCTCCTGCTGCTTTAAGGGACCTCATCCTTTTACCTGCAGCCTCAGATGCGTTCTTAAGCACATTCAGGGCATCGCTCACCGAGGCTCCGGATTCAGCCGATGCCTTGAAACCCTTGAGAGCCGGCACCACTGCAGACAAGAGATCTGATCTTTCCATTACCGTTCTGACATTTGAAGAGACCGCATCAAAAAGCATTCCAAGCACCGAAAGCCTCTCATCAAATCCTGCTTCTGCCGCTTTTGCAAAGGCTCCTGCGGGAGGAGAACCTGCAAGTATCTCGGCAATCCTGTAATCTTTCTTATACTTTTTGTACAGGTCGTAATATGCCGCAAAATCTTTCACCACCCTGTCAACACGAAGATACTGGCTTATCAGGGTCTCATCTACCGTAAGTTCGAGTTCCTCCGACAGTTCGATCATCCGGGAAAGGTCCTCCCAGCCTCTTGCAGTCACATAGCTTCTTCCTTCAGATGTCATTTCCATTACATAGAAGTCATCTTTCTTAACATCAAGATAACCCATTATCGCACCGTGTATATTCCTGTCAGATGCATAATCACGCCATACCTTCAGTTCAGGCTCAACGGATATCACTTTGAGCCTGTCGAGGGTGGCAACATCAAATTCCCTGACGGATCTGTTATACTCAGGCGGATTTCCCGCAGTAACTATGACCCATCCATCGGGAACCGAATGGCGGCCGAAGGTCTTATACTGGAGAAACTGAAGCATGGAAGGACCCAGGGTTTCAGAGACACAGTTGATCTCATCCAAAAACAGGATACCCTCGCTTATTCCGCTTTCTTCTATGGCATCATAAACCGATGCAATGATCTCGCTCATGGTATATTCGGTAACGGAATACTCATCTCCCCCGTATTCTTTTTTTGTTATAAAAGGAAGTCCGAGGGCAGACTGCCTGGTATGATGAGTCATTGAATACGAAACAAGGGCAATCCCCAGTTCGGACGCTATCTGTTCCATTATCGCAGTTTTTCCGATACCCGGTGCACCTACCATAAAAATGGGACGCTGTCTCACAAGAGGAATCCTGTAATCCCCGTCATCATCCTTCATCAGATATATTGAAACCGTATCTTTTATAACCTTTTTTGCAGCCGATATATTCATACCAGTGTATCCTCCTCTATTATGGCTTTCATACTCCAGGCAGGCACCCGGCCTCTGCCGGGATCTTCATTCAGAAAAGCAAATATGACATCATAGTCAGGTTTTTTCTCCGGATAGATTCCGTACCCGTCGGTAAAATAGATCATCCCCTTAAGGTCATCGAACTCCTTTTTTTCCATAAGTTCATCAACATAATAAAATACCGGTCTGAAGTCCGTAGCTCCTCCGCCGTATATCTTCATTCCCGAAAGAAATGTCTCAAGGAGCGAAGCATCCGTTATCCTGTCATCACTTTTCACTTCGCTGTCGCATTGTATAACATGGACATTGATCTTTCTGAAAAAGTTCTCATGTCTTTTAAGGAGATCAAAAGTCTGTCTTATGAACTTTTTAACCGTCTCTCCGCTTGTGGATGCGGATGTATCGATAGCTATGACAAAGTCCCTTATTCTTTTATCCTCCCTGTATTCAAGAGGTTCTATAAGGGGCATTCCGTCATATTTTTCCAGACCGTAGGTATAATAAATATAATCAAATTCATCATCGCTTATTGAGGAGTGTTCTCCGCTCACCATGAAATGCTCAAGCAGGGCCGCATAATCGTATTTTACAGCCGCACCTTCAGCAAGGTTGTTCTCAAGGGATTCTCCGGCAGTGCCCTTTTCCGAAAAATCCCTGATCTCGGTAAGCACCTGCCTTGAGATCTTTTTCCATTCCTCTTCGCTTATAATGATCTCACCGGGCTCTGAATCCCTCCACATATCGTGAGAATCCTTTGCAAAGGCCATCTCGTATTCAAGGACTCTTCCGGGTGTCATGGGATTTTTTCTGAAATATCTGTATATCCTTTCAGCGGTAAGCTGTCCGATATCCTCACGAAGTACC
>ONTX01000013.1 GCA_900320825.1 uncultured Lachnospiraceae bacterium
CCTGCCTGAAGATTAACAGCAAATATGGCCGCATTAACAACAAGGAGCAGGATTCCAAGGTATATGCTGTAGCGCATATATGATCTCAGATGCCCCTTTAACTTTAAGCGTGTCTTCATCTTTTTCGTGTCCTTTCGGTAACAAAAGAATCAAAATTATTATACCATAATCCGGAACATAAAAAAACGGGACAAAATGGCTTAAAATTGCCTTTTTGTCCCGTTATTTAACGTTTTTTAAAGTTTTTCCAGTGCGTTTTCGGCTATGATAAGTTCATATCCTTTATCCAAAAATCCCGCACCCGACATTGGAACTATCCTCGTGCTTCCGAATTCCTGGACAAGGGATGCAAAATTCATCGCATCGGTAAAATTGTCCGGTTCGCATCTGAGTACCAGGAGGTACTTTCCCGAAGACTTTATCTTGTATACGGAGTTATCTCCCTTATATTTAAGATTTGAATCCGCAAGGGATATCAGGTCGCTCAGTCTATCAAATTCAACGGTTATGAGACATCCGGATGATTTGAATTTCTCCTGTTCTTTTCCCAGTATCTCGGAAAAAGCCTTGCCGTAAACAGGAGTTTTCCTGATGAGCTTCTTTTCAGCGGGTGGAACTTCCATATCCGGGAAGAAATCATCGCCGTCATCGGGATCTGAGTCGAAGGGGAAATCTCCTCTTCTTGAAGCTCCCTCGGGTGTAATGCCTCCGCCGGTTTGCTTCGGTGTGAATCTGGAAAATCTGGTGTCCAGTTCATCCGCATCCTCATTTTTGCTGATAAAGACTACCAGGGCACCTTCGCCGACGGGAACAGCCTCTATCATGACAGGGTGGTTCTCAACGGAAGTAAAATCGATCCCGTAGTCGAACTTAGCCGTTTCCAGGATCTCTCTGAAGAGATCTGTCGCTACTTTGGTGCCGTATGCCAGATCGTTTAAGTCTATCCAGCGGGATTTTAAGTATTCATTTGACAATGTGCATTTGATGCTAAGGTCGCCCAATATTTCTATTTCCATATGAGCTCCTCTCCCCCTCCACTTTTTGTTTTTTATAAGTGGTTTTAAGGATAATATACGATTTATTTACGGCAGTCAACCAAAAATTAAAAACCCTTGAAAATACTGGATTTTTTCCGGTTTACATATTCTAAATGACACGTATGTCGCGAAATTTTTATGAAATTTTACCATTGATTGCTCAAAACGCGGATTGAGATAATCATCATGCAACCTACGCTAATATTCAGCGGAAAGGAGCTGACGATGATACCGGTCCCGGTCGGACCGGATACACAATCGATCATCCGTGCAACTCTCAAAAAGCACGGACAGAAAGAACCGCATGCGTCACATTGCTGCCGGCCTTTTCTTTCGCAGGAGATATCCTCCATATATGCCCATTGTGTGATCAAAATTAATCCAACATGTAACCCGAAAACGGTTAGTGCAGAATAATTGCGCTTACTTAGTGCCCGGATAGATGGCAGCCTAAGTATATAAATGGAAACCGGTCATACGCAAAAACCGTTCATTTATATCCGTTATTTTCTCACTTTATACAGCTGGTGCGACGGTTGCCGTAATGCACGGAAAAATATCACGGAATTTTCCTTTTGGGCCTCGCCTGAAGCATTACGATCTTCGAAGTTCTGTGTTTAGGGACGGCGGAGGTATACCATAATTGTATTCTACCTATACGGAGGCGGATTATTTGTCCGCCTCTTCCTCATGTATATTTTGGTAAAAATAACACAAGAATCCTAATTGTATTTGGGCAGTTTCTAATGACTAAACAGGCTGTTTATGATAAAATGACTTTGTATGGAAATTCATATTCCAATCCTGATTTTCGGAGTGTTTTATATATGAGAAAAAAGAAAAAACGTGTTCTTGTTGTTATTATTCCGTTGATTCTCATCCTGCTGGTCGCAGCGGTGACTGCAGGTATTCCCCTCTACAAAAAGTACTCATATGGCAGAGAAAGGGCCGACCTGGCTTCTCATTACGATGCAACGTCGGAACTGTATGCGATAATCCTTCAAAATGACCAGATAATAGATAAGGCTCTGGTCCGTGGAGACAGGTGCTATTTTGCACTTGATACGGTTAAGACTTATCTTACCCAGGGATTTTTCTATGATGAGGCATATAACGGCGGAACTCTTATATACACCGGAGCAAACGAAACATATGAAGTATGCGACGGGGCGGGTTCTTACAGCGTGTCCGGTATAATGACGGATCTTGGTTTTCCTCTTACATTAAAGGAAAACGACAAGCTCTACATATCCTCCGATTATCTCAAGATGTTTTCCAATTTCACCGCCACGATATACGATTATCATGTACAGCTCCGTACTTCCTGGAGCGATCCTCATGATATGAAGACCATTACAAAGGATACCTGGATCAGGGAAAAGGGAGGTATCAAGAGCCCCATACTCAGAGATGTGGAAAAAGGCGAGAAAGTTGAACTTCTCGAAGAGATGGAGGAATGGAGCAAGGTTAAGACTTCAGATTCCTTTATCGGATATATCGAAAACAAGAGAATGGAAAGTGCGGGAACTGAGACGGACATTGCTCCCATCGGACCTGCTCTTCCCGAATATACCACGGTAAGACTTGATACAAAGGTGGATCTGGGATTCCATGGAATATATTCACAGGCAGGTAATGACAGCATTTCCGATGCGCTTAATGAGGCGGTTGGGATAAATGTTATTGCTCCCACCTGGATCTCACTTACTGATGAAGCCGGCAGTTTCAGGAACTATGCATCATCCGATTATGTTGCATATGCACACTCAAGAGGCGTGAAGGTGTGGGCTGTTGCAGACAACTTCTCATATGCAAACGAAAAGGGTATCAACATTGATGAAGTTGCGCTTCTTTCCAATACGGAGACCAGACGCGCCCTTGCGGCAAATCTCGTTCAGGCTGTCACAAGTGTCGGAGCTGACGGACTTAATATTGACTTTGAGGGCATTCCCGAGGAAAGCGGTATTTACTTCGTCCAGTTTTTGAGAGAATTATCCGTGCTGTGCAGGCAGCAGGGGCTGTGCCTCTCCACGGACAACTATGTACCTTATGATTTTAATTCTTTTTACAGGCTTGACCTTCAGGGAACATTCCTGGATTACGTTCTTATTATGGGCTACGATGAACATACACCCGGCGGCGGAGAGGCAGGAAGCGTTGCAAGTATCGGATTTGTCACCGACGGACTGAACCTTACTTTAGCCAAGGTTCCTTCGGAAAAGGTGATCAATGCCGTTCCTTTTTATACCGTTCTCTGGAAGACTGAAAACGGAACTACCACCGGTGAATTCATCACGCTTGTCAATCAGGCAGACTTCGTCGCAAGGACAGGTGTTGCTCCCGTATGGGATGAGGAAACATGCCAGAATTACATAGAGTGGAGATCGGGAAACACCCTTTACCAGGTATGGCTCGAGGATACAGCATCTCTTGAAAGAAAACTGAATGTTATGAACAGTATGGATCTCGGCGGAGTAGGCGTCTGGAGGATCGGATACGGAAGCAGTGAAGCGTGGAACCTGCTGGGACTCTATGCGGGTCAGTGATATCTGAAGTGGATACAATAGTTTACAGAATTGAAGATCCTGAAGGAGACCTTACCGCTGAAGATATTTCAGCGATAGTGGGTTTCGGAAAGCTGATAAAAAAAGGAGGGCTGGTTGCCTTTCCTACCGAGACCGTATACGGACTTGGCGGAGACGCGTTAAACGAAGGGTCCTCCGAGAAAATATATAAAGCGAAGGGCAGACCTTCCGACAATCCTCTTATAGTTCATATATGTGAGATTACGGCTCTTGAGAAAATAGCTTTATCGGTTCCTGATGAGGCGTATGCTCTTGCAAAAAAGTTCTGGCCCGGACCGCTTACCATGGTGCTTAAGGCTGCGGATAACGTTCCGAGGAAAACAACCGGAGGGCTTGATACCGTTGCGGTGAGGATGCCGGACAACAAGGCGGCTCTTGAACTTATTAAGGCATCGGGAGGATATATCGCCGCCCCCAGTGCCAATCTTTCGGGAAAACCCAGTCCTACGAGCGCAAAGTTTGTTCTTGAGGATATGGATGGACGGATCGATGCGGTGATCGACGGAGGCGAAGGCAGGATCGGTATCGAATCCACCATAGTTGATCTCACGGGGGATAAGCCAGAAGTTTTAAGACCCGGATTTATCACTAACGAAATGCTTTCGGAAGTTCTCGGAGTAAAAGTGGGAACGGACCCGGCGGTCACGGGATGCAGGGATGATGTAAAACCGAAAGCTCCCGGAATGAAGTACAGACATTATGCTCCCAAAGGTGATGTAAGGCCTGTAAAGGGAAGTGGTGATAAAGTTTTTGAGTACATCTCGGCAGAACTGAAAAAAAGTTCCGTAGCCGGACTTAAAACAGGAGTGTTCTGCTCAAGTGGAAATGCATCAAAATATGACGCAGATGTCGTAAGGTGCGCCGGCAGACTTGATGATGCCGAGGCTGCGGCTAAGGTTTTTTACAGGACCTTAAGGGAGATGGATGACGAAAATGTTGATGTGATATTTGTTGAGAATTTTTCTGACAGCGGAGTGGGAGAAGCGTTTTGGAACAGACTCCTCAAATCTGCAGGTTCAAAATGGGAGGAAGCAAAATGAAGATTTCAATAGGATGCGATCACGGCGGATATGCTCTTAAGGAACAGCTTAAGAAGCATTTTGAAGAAAAAGGTTATACCGTGGAGGATGTGGGAACATATTCCGAGGACAGTTGCGATTATCCCGGATTCGCCCACGCTGCGGCAAGACTCGTTTCATCGGGTGAGTGCGAGAAGGGCATTGTTATCTGCACCACCGGAATTGGCGTAAGTATGTGCGCCAACAAGAATAAGGGTGTAAGATGCGCTCTGTGCTCTGATCCTTTAAGTGCAAAACTTACAAGGCTTCACAATGACGCTAACATGCTTGCACTCGGAGCAGGGATAGTAGGACCCAATCTTGCGGAAGAGATAGCTGATGTATTTATGGAGACAGAGTTCTCCGGCGCACAGCGTCATGAACGCAGGATCAGACAGATTGAACCCCAGTAGGAATTATTTTGTACGTAAAATTTTTTATAATCAATAATACAGTTATCAATTCAGGAGGCACATCATGGGCAAAGTAGTTGTAATGGATCATCCGCTTATCAGACATAAGATCGGATTTATCAGGAGAAAGGATACCGGAACCAAGGAATTCCGTGAGACGATCTCGGAGATTGCAATGCTTATTTGCTATGAGGCTACAAGAGATCTCAGGCTTGAGGATGTGGAGATTGAGACGCCAATCTGCAAGACCACGGTAAAACAGCTTGCCGGAAAAAAGCTTGCTGTTATCCCTATCCTGAGAGCAGGACTTGGAATGGTTGATGGAATGCTCAGCATGATACCCACAGCCAAGGTAGGACATATCGGCCTTTACCGCGACCCCGATACCAGCAAGCCTGTGGAGTACTATTGCAAGATACCTGCAGACTGTGCAGAGCGTGAGATATTCGTTGTAGACCCCATGCTTGCTACTGGAGGATCAGCTTCCGAGGCAATCTCAATGCTTAAGGTAAGAGGATGTAAAAACATTCACTTCCTCTGCATCATCGCTGCACCCAAGGGAATTGAAGTTCTCAAGGAAGCTCATCCCGATGTGGACATCTTCATCGGATCCGTTGACGAAAAACTCAATGACCATAATTACATTGTTCCCGGACTCGGCGACGCAGGAGACAGGATATTCGGAACAAAATAATTCCTGTCACCGGATTTGGATTTGTATATGAATGATAAGAAAAGAGAAGATTATATAAGCTGGGATGAGTACTTCATGGGAGTTGCGAAACTTTCCGGACTCAGAAGCAAAGATCCCAGTACCCAGGTTGGCTGCTGCATAGTAAGTCCCGATCACAAGATCCTTTCCATGGGCTACAACGGACTTCCCAAGGGTTGTGACGATGATGAATTCCCATGGAACAGGGACGGGAATCCTCTTACAAACAAGTATGCCTATGTGACCCACAGTGAACTTAATGCCATCCTCAATTACAGGGGAGGTTCTCTTGAGGGTACCACATTGTATGTTTCTCTGTTTCCCTGTAACGAGTGTGCGAAAGCCATAATACAGGCAGGTATCAAAGAGGTGGTCTATCACAGTGACAAATACAACGGAACGGATGCAAACCTTGCATCCAAGAGACTCTTTGATGCAGCAGGCGTAAAATATACAGCCTACAATGAGACGGGACGAAAGATTGAGATCGATCTGTAACAGTAATTGATGAAGAATTTCCGTAATAGAAATCTGATATCGTTTTTTTTAAGACAAGGCACATTTAAAAGTGTCTCGGCTTTCTTTCTTGCACTTGTTCTTACGATTGCACTTATTCAGATCCCATCCTTTAAAGGAAGTGCAACTACCCAGCAGCAGATTAATCAGGCGGAAAAAGAAAAACAGGAACTTCAGCAGCAGCAGGCCCAGAACGATCAGAATCTCCAGAGCCTCAGGAATGACAAGGGAGAACTTGTGAACAAAGTCTGGGAACTCAGTGACCAGCTTGAAGAGATCGGCAACAATCTCGAAACTCTTGAAGTAAATATCACCGACAAGCAGGCCCAGATAGAAGCCACCAGGATTGCACTTGAGGAAGCCATCGCAACGGAAGAGTGGCAGTATGAGTGCATGGTGATATGAGTCCGTGATATGTATGAAAGAGGTGACCAGGATTTTTTCTCCGCTATCCTTTCCGCAAAATCCCTTTCGGAAATACTGACGGCTGCGGATTTTTTTGAAAAGATAGAAAGCTACGACCAGAGGAAACTTCAGGAATTCAAGGAAAACCGTGCATACATAGAAGAAGTAAAGGCCCGCCTTGAGGTAGAAGAGGTCGAACTTGAAAATCTTAAGGTCGAAACTCAGGCGGAGGCGGATAAAGTTAACGGTGTCATTTCCGAGACGAGGGATACGATAAATGTATATTCCAGTCAGATATCGGATGCCGAGGCTGCGGCAGAAGCATATGAAGCAGCCATAAAGCAGAAGGAACAGGATCTTGCTTATCTGAGGAAGAAGCTGGCCGAGGAGCAGGCAATGTCAAGGGAAGCAGCAAACGGTGTATGGAGAGACATTTCGGAAGTTACATTTGAAGAAAACGACAGATATCTTCTTGCAAACCTTATATACTGTGAAGCCGGTGGCGAACCCTATGATGGACAGGTGGCTGTCGGAGCTGTCGTTATAAACAGAATGCTGAGTGCTAAATATCCCGACACTATCACCGGCGTGATCTATCAGAGAGGACAGTTTTCTCCTGCGGGAAGCGGAAGACTTGCCATAGCTCTTGCACAGAACAAAGCGACATCCAGCTGCTACAGGGCAGCTGATGAAGCAATGAGCGGGGTTACAAATGTGGGTACCTGTGTTTACTTCAGAACTCCCATAGAGGGACTGGTGGGAATACAGATAGGACATCATATTTTCTATTAAAAATAAAAGGGGTGTTAAGATGAAGATTATTCATTGTGCGGATGCACACATTGATTCCAAAATGGAATCAAAGCTCGACAAATCCAAGGCGGCGATAAGAAGGGACGAGATACTCGATACCTTTTGCAGGATTGCGGATTATGCAGGCAGTGAAGGCGTAAGGGCTGTGATAATCGCGGGGGATCTTTTTGATACCAAATCAGCCAGGATAGGCGCACAGAATCGTATCAAGGCAGCCATCGAAGCACATCCCGAAGTTAATTTCTATTATCTCAAGGGCAATCACGACGAGTCGGATTATTTTGAAAAAGGTGATGCTCCCGAGAATCTGATCATCTTCAACAAGGAGGGTATAACCAAATATACTCTTGAAACACCAACCGGAAAAAATGTTGTCATAGCAGGTATCGTTCCTGACAGCAACGGATTTGATAAAGCTCTGACCGAACTTAATCTTGATTATGACAATATGAACATCGTTGTCATGCACGGAGCTGCAGACAATTACAAGGGTTCAGGTAAAGCTGACAGCATCGATCTTTCAAGACTTAAGAACAGAAATATTGATTACCTTGCACTCGGTCATTATCATTCCTACACATCCGGAGATCTTCCTTCAAGAGGAAAATACTGTTACAGCGGATGCCCTGAGGGAAGAGGTTTTGACGAAGAGGGAGAGCACGGATTTGTTGTTCTCGATGTGGATGAAGAACAGATGACCTATGAAATACAGTTTGTTCCAATCGCAAAGAGAACCATCCATGTAAACGAAGTAGATATATCCGGATGCATGACGACTCCCGAGATTGATAAATGCATAGAGGATACCATCGCCGAGTATGCTATTCCCGATGATGATATCGTAAGGATCGTGCTTACCGGAGAAACCGATATAGGAATAGAAAAAGATATCGATCATGTACTCCGCAAATTTGCCGACAGATTCTTTTTCTTTGATCTGAAGGATAAGAGCAGGGTTGCGATAGATTATGACGAATACATGCATGAAGCGTCTCTTAAAGGCGAACTTGTAAGACTCCTTAAGGAAGATGAGAATCTTTCCGAAGAGATGAGAGGCAAGATTGTAAGATGCGCCGTACTTGCACTTAAAGGGGAGGAGATTACTTTATGAGACTCGTTTCGTGCCATATAGACAATTTCGGAAAATTAAGTTCATACGATAAACAGTTTTCTCAGGGGATTAACTGCATCCTTAATGAGAACGGAAGCGGTAAATCAACACTTGCCGCATTTATAAGGGTAATGCTTTACGGTCTTTCCGGAGAAAAGAAAAGGAAAGATACCGAAAAAGAAAGAGTATTCTATAAGCCCTGGCAGGGCGGAACCTTCGGCGGAACTCTTACCTTTGAAAAGGACGGGGTTAACTATTGTATTTACAGAACTTTCGGTTCAAAAGAGTCCGAGGATTCATTCAAGATCATCAATGAGTCCACCGGTCTTGAGGATAAGAGTTTCGGCACTGCACCCGGAATTGCACTTTTCGGAATAGACGGAGACTCTTTTGAAAGAACTGCTTTCGTATCCCAGCAGGACTGTGCAACCGATGTGACCGATGATATCAGTGCAAGGATTGGCGGTGTGTCGGAGCATGATGATGACATGAAGGGTTATGAGGCCGCAGAGGACAGGCTCAAGAAAGAGTGCGACAGACTCAATCCCGAAAGATCCACAGGCCTTATCTATAAACTTAAGAATGAGCTTTCAACACTGAAGGATTCATTCAGAAATATTGATTCCCAGAAAAATCTCTGTGAAGATCTTACCGAAAAACGTGACTGGGCAGCGAAAAAACTTAATAACGATAAAGAGAGACAGGCTAATATCGCATCAAGACTTGAGGCTCTCAGACATTATCTGGATCTCAAGGAGCAGAAGGATAACTACGAGAATCTGAAAGCTGCAAGAGACAAGGCTGATGAGGAACTCAGAAACGCAAAGAGTGCTTTTGAGGGAAATATTCCCGATGTTGCCACAGCAAAGCAGTGGGTTGAAACCGCATCCCTGCTTCGGGATGACGAAAAAGAGATCGCACAGTACGAGCTTACTCCCGAGGAAGTTGAGCGTTTTGAAAACGAGAAGAAGAGATTTAAAAAGCAGATCCCTTCATCAAAGGAGATCGATGACCTTCTCCAGCAGTTCAGCAAGATATCCGATCTTAAGGATGAACTTCCCGACAGACGTGACCGTGCGGAACTTATGAAAAACAGTGCCCTTGAAGCACAGAGACAGAAGTATAAACCTTTCATTTTGTTCCTTATACTCGGTATCATTGTGATCCTTGCAGGCATTGCCGGAGCTATATTCGTTAATGTATTTATCGCTGCTGTCTGCGTGATCGGAATTGCTTTGATCGTGGTAGGATGTGTGCTTAAGAAAAAGCATGATTCTGAGACCAGAACCAGCGGTGAAGGATCTGCACGCGAATACAATGAACTCATGAGTAAGATCGCTGAGGATGAGGAATTCGTCGAAGGCATCGAGATGGATGCTCAGGATCTTCTCGGAAATGTCGGCATCCAGTTTGTCGGAAAATCCGCAACGGGAGATCTTATCAATCTCAGAAATGAAGTTAAGGAATATGAGAATCTGGGGGATAAGATCAAAAAACATGACGACATGATCAAGGAGAAGAATTACGAGAAACGACTTGAGCAGATAAAAGAATACGCAAGGGATTGCGGCCTTGCCGGAACAAAGGCAGCCATCCCCGAGTCCAATGCCGCTGAGATCTGCGTGCCTGTAAGTGAGATAGCGACAAGAACCGAGCAGATTGCTTCAAGAGAAACCGAAAGCGTGGATGCATCCAAGAGGGTAAAGGTATTTGAAGCAGATCACGATGTTTCCAAATATGAAGGACTTGTATGCCCTGAAGAAGAAGTGATTTCAGTGGATGATCTCAAGGAAGCACTTGATAAATGTGAGAAGCAGGTTGCATCCGAAACAGATGCTCTTGAAAGTTATGAAAGAGAGCTTAAGGGTGCTGAGGAAAAACTCGGCGAAATGGAAAATGCAGCAAGAGAATATGATGAAAAGAGTGAACAGCTCGAATCTATGAGTGAAAGATTTGATATTGTCAGCAAGACCAGAACTTATCTTTCTGCTGCAAGGGATAATTTCAATATAAGATATATCAAAGATATACAGACTGCTTTTGATAAGTATTATGCAATGCTTTCGGACGGTGATACCAAGGCTTATACCATTGATGCAAATCTTAATGTTACTTATGTTGAGCAGGGACAGCCCAGGGATCCCAAGACATTGTCTGAAGGATTTAAGGATCTTGTGGGCCTGTGCAGAAGAGTTGCAATGGCAGACTCGATGTATTCAGGAGAGAAGCCTTTCCTCATTCTCGACGATCCTTTTGTCAATCTTGATGATTCGAAACTTTCAGGTGCATCCAAGTTTATCAATGACATTGCATCTGAGTATCAGATCATCTACTTTACATGTCAGAATTCAAGAAAGTTCTGATACATAACCTGAAAACGTGATCTGATGCGGAGGCAATTATGTCGATTGAAAAGATCTATCGTAAGAGAATCATACCTGCCGAATGTATTGAGTTAAAAGACGATGAGTTTGTTTATGCAGACGACTCCGTCCTTATAACAAAGTGGAAGACATTAAAGCCCAAAGCGGAATTTGATCACGGCGCAAGTGCGTATATCTTTGAAAAAGGTATAAAGGTCAGCAAGTTTTATCATTCTGACGGATCACTTCTTTACTGGTATTGTGACATAGTGGATTATTCGGCAGATCTGGATGAAAAGTCCCTTACAGTGACCGATCTCCTGGCAGACGTTATAATCTATCCCACCGGAAGGATAAAGGTAATGGATCTGGACGAACTTGCGGATGCCCTTGAACAGGGGCTTATAACCCAGGAACAGACAGCGCTTTGTATGAGAAGACTGGATGGTCTCCTGACCATGATCGACAGGGATAAATTTGACACTCTGGCCGAGTATCTGGATTCAAGAGATCTGTAGATCGTAATAGTTGTTTTCAAATATCCCCCCACAAAATGTTGGGGGGATTATTTTATGTTTACCTTATTTACACATAGTCAATTGTTTGATATATTAACTGTGTATGACTATGCGAATTTTGCATATTCTTAGAGATTTTAAGGAACTGCATGTTTAAATGAAAGTCAGTAAGAACAGGGATGATAATTTTTTCCGGTCCACGAATGATTCCGGTCATGGTAAGGTTCAGTGGCTGTTTGCTTTTGTTATTTTTCTGCTTCTGACGATACTGATCTCGGTTCTTTTGATCATTCAGATAAGAAAGCGTAGAGCCGCGGAAGAGGCCTACAGGGTTTTACAGGAACAGTATGAGCAGAGCATCGCTCAGGTACCTGAACAGCCGCAGGAGGAATCTCAGGGACTCAGTCCGGATGAGTTGGAAAGACTCATGAACGAAGGTGGGGAAGGTGATTCGGATAAGCCTGTGTATACAGCTCCGGATAAGGAACTGGACTGGGAAGATCTCCATAGTCTGAATCCTGACATATATGCCTGGATATCAATACCTGATCTGGAGATCGAATATCCTGTACTAAGGAAAGAAAACGATAACGCATATTATCTCAATCATAATCTCGACGGGTCTTACGGACTTCCCGGGGTTATCTATACCGAGAATTATAACAGTGCGGATTTTACCGATCCCAACACCGTTATTTACGGACACAACATGGATGATGAGACCATGTTCACACCGCTGATAAAGCTAATGGATAAGGATAAATTCAGCGGAACTCATTTCATATACATATACAGGGAGAATGAGGATCCCCTTATATACGAGATCTTTGCCGCGTATGAATATCCGTCGATCCATCTTCTTCTGAATTTTGATTTTGATAATGAATATGTATATGACCAGTATCTCAGGGACATAATGAATGTGGAAGTCAAGGGATACGGATCTGCAAATGTAAAAAAAGATATTGATATCGATCCGAGGATGAGGATAGTTACTCTTTCCACATGCACGAAAACCCATGATGCCTCAAAGAGGTATCTGGTAACAGGCGTGCTCCTCAATGATATGGTGTAAAGATGTTAGATGACCATGTGACAATTGAAAAAAAGAAATTCAGCGTCGGTATAACTGCTCTTTACACGATGATCATTTTTGTCGTGGTTGCTTTTGCCGCATACAATCTGCTGAAATCATTCGGTCTCAGGGAACTTCACACGGTTGCAAAGGGCCTTGAGGGTGCTTCCATAGAACTTTTCGATATGGGTGACGGAGTTGTGGTAAGAGATGAGAATCTTCCGGAAGGACATGTCATCTATAAGGATGAAGAGTATAAATTTAATGAAGATCTTATCGTGATACTTGTAATGGGAATCGATAAGGAAACTGTGAATGAGATCGGAGGTCAGAGCTGGGAAGCAGTTGAAGGAAGTTATCTTTCCGGAGGCCAGGCAGATGCGCTTTTCCTACTTCTTCTGGATCCTCATAAAAAAGACGTTAACATGATAACCATCAACAGAAATACCATGGCCGAAGTTGATGTGTGGGATGAAGAAGGTAACTACAGAGGAATACTTACCGAGCAGATCGCTCTTCAGCACGGTTACGGTGACGGCGGCGAAGAAAGCTGCCTAAGACAGGTAAAGGCGGTATCAAGACTTTTTCAGGGAATACCCATTCATGCATATGCTGCTGTCAGCATGGACGCGATACCCGAGATGAACGATGCCATTGGCGGTGTTGAACTGGAGGTCCTTGATGACATCATATATCCCGAGTATGACATGGATCTTCACAAAGGAGATACAGTGACTCTTATGGGGGAAAAGGCCTACTGGTATGTAAGACTCCGTAATGAAAATATCTTTGATTCCAATTCACTCAGACAGGAAAGACAGAGACAGTACATTACAGCCCTTGCCGGAAAGGCCAAGGAAGCGTCTGCGGAAGATATAAGGGTTGCGATTGAGCTGTATCAGATTCTGGAAAAATACATGACAACGGATCTTAATCTTAAGAGTTATACATATCTGGCCAGCGAAGCGGTTAATTACAAGTTCGATTCAACGCATATGTATTCACTTGAAGGCCAGGTGATGCAGGGTAACAGATTCGAAGAGTTCTACCCTGACAGGGATGGGAT
The DNA here is from genome assembly GCA_900320825.1 of uncultured Lachnospiraceae bacterium. Classification (GTDB taxonomy): domain Bacteria; phylum Bacillota; class Clostridia; order Lachnospirales; family Lachnospiraceae; genus AC2028. The sequence goes on from ONTX01000013.1 coordinate 13,673, forward strand.
GCAGGATCTTCTCATAAAACTATTTTACGAGAAGGTCTGATAATAAAACATTTTGCCACATGATCTTCAAAGGGAGGAAGAAAAATGAAAAAGAAAGCTTTGTCACTTGTTTTGATCTTAACGTTTGTGATGATGTATGGGATCACGGCTTTTGCGGCCAGCCCCACAGTACAGACTGTTATGGCGCCCGCTGCGGGTCAGACCGCTGTTACGGCGGTAAATGATACCGGAACACCTGCATACTATGCACAGACAACCACTGTTTCCCAGGGTTTTACCGTAAGGCCTGTATCACAGCAGACCGCAATGGCTGCAAGGGTTGCTGTCCAGAACTATCTCCTTAATAACCTGGAAGCACTTGGAACCATGCTGGGAGACCATGCCATAGTTGTTGCGGCAAAGACACCCGGTGCTGTAGTGGGAGCCGCAATTCTTTCGACTGTTGAAGTCAGTTCCGTTTATGCCTTAAAGGATGCTAACGGAATGTATAATGTGGGTCTTAACAATCCCCTTATTGCTGCCGGTGATGAACTTGTTATCCTTCACTACAACGGAGCTTACTGGGAAGTGATCAAACCTACATTGGTTGTAAACGGA
>ONTX01000296.1 GCA_900320825.1 uncultured Lachnospiraceae bacterium
CTTTATGCCAAAAGGGCGATGTTTGTTGACAAACCCTATTATATGAACCGCAGAGATAATCCGAATTCTTCCGTTAACAGCAGAGAAAAAGTATACAGCATGAATATCGAGTACGATTATATCCGCGGAATATTCATGAGACCGGAGAACAGGGAGAAATGGGAGATCTTCAAGGGTTACTATAATCTGAAAAGATGGGATAACTACACTTTTACACTCTCCCGGATCAGTGATGAGTTCAAGAAAGAATATGTAGAACGGATCGCTGAAGAATTCCGCAGAAGCCAGTCCTTGGGAGAATTGCAGCTTGACTTGTTTACGCCGCATGGCAGAGAGAAGATCAAGTTGCTTATGAAGAATCCGGAAAAGTTTTATCAGACATATGCAAACAGTCCTGGCCGTTCTTATACTTCGGTAAGTGATCTGAAGAAAGCAAAGAAAAGAGAGAATGAGATCCGGAATTCCACGACATACAAAGTTGGAAAAGCTGTTATGTTTGTTCCGATCGCAGTTAAGAATATAATAAGAAAACCGCAAAAATAATCGGAGAGGAAAGGCTGCTGCGTCAATCCTGCAGTCTTTCCTTATTTACAAGCAGAAGAGGTTATTTTTCTCAGGGAGAAACGGAATGAGTAAGATCTCAGTGATAATACCTGTATTTAATGCAGAGAAATACATCCGGAAATGCCTGGACAGTATTCTGGATCAGACTTGTAAAGACCTGGAAGTGATCTGTGTAGATGACGGGTCAACAGACCGGTCTTTGGATATTCTCAGAGAATATGAAAATGCAGACAGACGGGTAAAGGTACTTTCACAGGAGAATGCCGGAGCAGGAGCTGCCAGAAACAAGGGGCTGGAATATGCCTCCGGTGAATTCCTCTCTTTTCTGGACTCAGATGACTTTTTTGAGCCGGATATGTATGAAAGGGTACTGGAAAAGGCTGAGCAGTATCAGGCTGACTTTGTTGTGTTCGGTTCAGATCAGTATTACACCGACCAGGATACATTCAAGTCGGTAAACTGGGTCATCCGGCACAAGGAAATCCCGCCTTATCAGCCATTCAGTTACAGGTCGTTAACCGGGAATGTTTTTAAGACTTTTGTTGGATGGGCGTGGGATAAACTTTACAGGAAGTCATTTATTGACCGGTGGAATCTGCGCTTTCAGGAGCAGAGAACCTCGAATGACCTGTTTTTTGTTTTCAGCGCACTGGTTCTTGCAGAAAAGATCGCTGTCGATCCTCAGATATATGCGCATCAGAGAAGAGATTCTGCGGCATCTCTGTCAAAGACGAGGGAGAATTCCTGGTGGTGTTTTCATGATGCACTTATTGAATTGAAAAATCTGCTGATAAAAGAAGATATATACTGGGAGCTGGAGCAGGACTATATTAATTATGCTCTGCATTTTACTCTCTGGAATTATAATTCACTTGCAGAACCGACAAAAACGACTCTGTATGAGAAACTGAAAAAAGAATGGCTGAAAGAGTTCGGTATTATAGGGAAAGAAGCAGATTATTTCTATAATAAAAAAGAGTATACCCAATATGCGGAGATTTTTATGGATCATAGTGAGAATAAAGAGGATATCAAGGTTTCTGTTATAATACCGGTTTACAATGCAATGTCATATCTGGAAGAGTGCATAACCAGCCTGTTGGATCAGACTCTGAAGGAAACAGAATACATATTTGTAGACGACGGGTCTACGGACTCATCCCCTCAACTGCTGCAGGAGTATGCTGAGAAGGACAACAGAATTAAGATCCTCTATCAGAAAAACCAGTATGCCGGAATTGCAAGAAATAACGGATTAAAAGAAGCCCAGGGCAAATATGTGATCTTTCTGGACGCAGATGACTTCTTTGATCCGGAACTGCTGGAAAAAACGTATGCAAGAGGTGTCGACCAAAACGCTGATGTTGTTCTCTTTTCAGCAGACAGATATGACAATCGGAAAGGAGAATACCTGGAGAGCCCATGGCTGTTAGAGGAACAGTATGCAGAAGGAAGAGACGTGTTTTCGGCAGAGGATATACATGAACGGATCTTTCAGATATCTTCGCCGGCCCCGTGGACTAAGCTTTTCCGTCGGCAATTCATACTGAACGAACATCTGCAGTTCCAGGGGATACGCAGCTCCAATGATCTGTATTTTGTTTTTTCTGCTCTTAGTATTGCAAAAAGGATTACTTTTATTCCTGACGTATTGGTTCATTACCGTATAGGAGTTGCGACCAGCCTGCAGGGCGGCACAGTAAAAGAACCGGAATGCGTTGTAGAAGCATATGACGCTCTCTATAATGAACTGGTAAGGAGAGATACAGCTGAACTATTTCGTGTTTCCTATGAGTCAGCGTTAATATCAAGTATCGTATTTCATCTGAATAAAACACATTCACCTCAGGAGAGGGAGATTGTGTACCGGAAGTTATGTGATGGTTTTCTGGATAAAATCGCTATATGCGAGAGATCTCCTGAAAGATTCAGGCACCCCATTTATGCGGTTCAGATTTTGGGGGCGCCTTATGCAGTTGAGGCATCGTCCGAGATAAAAAGGCTGCTCTATCGCAGGAATATACAATCCTCATACAAGTATAACATGAGCAGCCGGGGGGGAGAGAAACCGCTGGTATCAGTGATCATATCGGTGTTCAACAGTGAGGATTATCTTGAGGAATGTCTTGACAGTGTTATTGCTCAGGATCAGGTTCCGATTGAGATCATATGTGTCAATGACGGGTCGACAGACCGATCTCTGGAAATATTAAACGGTTATGCACAGAAGGATTCAAGAATACGAATCTGCTCCCAGGAGAATTTGGGACTTTCAGCAGCCCGGAATGCGGGACTGACTCTGGCATCCGGAAAGTATACATGTTTTATTGACAGTGATGATATGTATGCGCCCGGCACCATTGAAGCACTGACATCCCGCATGGAGAGAGACAATCTGGATATACTGTTTTTCGGGGGCGAGAATTTCAGCGATGACGGGGAATGGGAGACGAATCTGAATTATAAAAGATACGGTGAATATGATGGAGTATTCCGCGGAACCGAACTGATTAAACTTCAGTTAGAGTATGAAGAATACAGACCGACAGCGTGTATGCATATGCAGAAAAGAGCATTTCTGGAAGAAAATGATCTCTGGTTTGAAAACGGAATTCTGCATGAAGATGTATCTTTTACATATATCTGTCTAATGAGAGCTTCACGCTCGGGATGCGTCAGAGAGAATTACTATCTGAGAAGAATCCATAATGATTCGATCATGCAGAGACCGCAGACATTCTGGAATTGCTACGGTTATTTCGTTAACTTTTTAAAGATGAATAAGGAATTCAATTCCGCTCATTTTGTTGATGAAAAAGAGCAATGTGCATCAGAAGAAGTAGCGTACAGATGCTGCTATCTGGCAAAAGCCATTCTGCTGGATATCGGACCAGTGAAAGGACAGGCGTACCGTTTGCTTCCCGAGGTGGAGCAAAGATGGTTCAAGATGTTTGTTTATGAGCCGGGTTTCAATAAGTGGCTTTCCAACACTACAAAGCTGCGGCTTGAAGGCTCCTGGGACAGAATAAGAGAACTGAAGGAAGAAAGGAAGGAACTGCGGAGAGAAAACAAGAGGATCCTTGCGTCAAGAGATTATCAGATCGGCAGTACAGTGTTAAAGATACCAAGGAAAATCAAGAAGGCTTCAAAGAAATAACTAATAATGAGCTAAGAAAGGGATTGCCTGGCACAAACAAATAGTGTTCATTTATGAAACAGCAGTTGGGCATATCAAAGAGGGTTAAATGAATACAATTCGGGATCAGATGGATCGTGTTCGTCCGGTTTCTATATAAAGCTTTTGGAAATGAATCTGAAAGAGTTAGAAAGCTGATTAAAGAGAATAAGAACAAATTGTCTGAGATTGAACAAAGGCAGAAAAAGATAGAAGCTGATTTGCTGGAGATAAAGCGGTTGTGCAATACCAGTCAAGATATGCTGAATCAGACAAAAGCATTCAGTTATCAGGCCTACAGGAATACAAATGAGCTGATATGGGCACAGAATTTTAACAGTGTGACAGAAAACAGCAGTTGGCTTGTCGACAGGCGGTTTGCCGCAGGAAGATGGGCTGTCGGATATCAATATCTGTATGCCGTCTACAGGATTCTTGAAGAGACGCATCCACAGAGTATACTTGAGCTTGGACTTGGGCAGAGCACAAAGCTTCTGGGACAGTATGTATCCTCTGAAAAGAATGCTATGCACAGGGTAACAGAGCATGACCCGAACTGGATTGAAGCGTTCCGTGCTGAATATCCCCTTAGTGATCATACCGAACTGGTTCAGCTTACACTTGAAAAAAGAGAATTCAGGGAAGATAAAAGTGTCCTGGTGTATAAGGGCTTTCAGGAAGCTCTCTCTGACAGAAAATATGACTTTATTTCTGTGGACGCTCCGTTTGGAGGGCAGGCGGAAGTATATGCCCGCATAGATATCCTTGATCTGATTCCGGATTGTCTGGAGGAGCGTTTTGTTATTATTGTTGATGATTATAATCGGCAGGGAGAGCGGAATATGCTAAAGGTGCTGGAAGAGAAACTGGCACAGAACAGCATTCCCTATTCTCGTGGCGTTTATTCGGGCACCAAAGACTGTGCCGTTATCTGTTCAGAAGAACTTAAGTTTATATGCAGTATGTGAGTCAGGAAATAGACGGATATGAGCAGACAGATTAAAGTTTCGGTCATTGTCCCGGTATATAATGCTGAAAAGTACTTAAAACAGTGTATGGACAGCATCCTCTCC
>ONTX01000134.1 GCA_900320825.1 uncultured Lachnospiraceae bacterium
GAGATCATAAGTCTTTTCAACGGTTTCCCTGGGGAGCTTTCCCTTTTTTCTGATAAGGACGAAGGGCTTGTGAAGATTATATGCAATGGGCATTCCGAAGATAAAGCCTCTTGATTCGGGACCTACAACCACATCAAAATCAAGATCCTTTATCATGTCCTGCATGGTGTCGATGGCAAGTCTTAACCCGTCAGCATCCTGAAGGACTGAGGTGATATCCCTGAACATAATACCCTTCTCGGGAAAATCAGGGATCGTTGTTACGTATTCTTCAAGTTTTTTCATTGCATAAGCCTTTCTGCATATAGCTGAATTATAAAGCAATTATTTTGCTTCTTCTTTTGTTTCTTTTACTTCTTCATAGGTAGTTTCAATATCTTCCCTGAACTTCTTTTTTACCGAGTCAAAAAATATCGAAACAAAAAGATCAGTGATACCGGTAATGATAAGTGTCACACCGATCACCTTCATCAGGACGATCTCTGTCTTAAAAGGATTGGCAACAAGGATCGAACCGAAAATGATAAAGACGATGGCAAGAAGCAGTATATAAGGAAATGCCGGGTGATCGAGTTTCCTTAGATCGATACTGTCCTGAAGCTTCATGCATCCGCTTACAACAATAAGTGCACCCAGCACCACCGGAAGAAGGGACATAAACTCACGCCATTTAAGAAGTATCACTATACCGGCAACAATACCGATAAGTCCGCTAAGGAAATCATTACTTTCAAGGTTTTCCTTTACGTCTCTTAACAGATAAATAATGACAAATATCACACCGCTTATGATGGCTGATATTCCGAGAACATAGGCGATCACATTAAGCATTTTCTCGGGATTGACCAGATCTATGATACCGAGTATCACACAAATCAGACCGTATAAAGCAGCCTTGGGTTTTAACTTTTTCTGTTCGTTATTCATGCTCTGACCTTATCAAGCTTTTCCGCAGCACTTCTTATATTTCTTTCCGCTTCCGCAGGGGCAGGGATCGTTGGGATAAACCTTCTTTTCCTCACGCTTAACGGTGGATGATGCCTTCTGCTCGTGATAGAGCTCTTTTCTCTTATCCTCATCAAAGATAGCTTCCCACTCAGGAAGATTATAAAGCCATTCAGCTCCTGCACCAACCATGTTCTTGTAGAGAAGCTCCTTGTCAAAAGCAAGTGAAACCTCTGTGTCCTCGGTCATCTCCTCGATAGGATTGGGAGTCTTAAGGGAATCATTGATTCCGTCGAGGAATCCCACCATATAATTAAGCTGGGTGCCGTATTTATCGGCAAGCTCCTTAACGGTTCCCTTTACTTCCTCATCGGGATTCTTAAGAAGCTGTGCGTAAATATCCTTCTCTTTCTTGAAATAATCGTCCCAAAGTCTCTGAAGAGTACCTCTGTCGGTATTCTCGTTATACGCATAGTCTCTCCATTCATCAAGTAATGCCATAAAAACATCTCCTTTTATCCGCTGCCCGGGCAGCATTTATTTCACAAAAAATCACCAAATATTATATCTCAAAAGACCATATAAATAAAGACTTTAAGGATAATCCCGGGTAAAAAAAACTCCCGGAGTAAACCGGGAGTAAAATGTGTCAATTCAGTGGAGTTTTTCGTGAAGGAATACCAGCAGATTCTCTCTGGTGGTGGATTTAAGGATATATCCCTTGGGCTTTAAAGCCATAACCCTTGCTACAGCTTCCTTGGTACCGATTCCGGTAAGAAATACAACAGGAATATCAGCGGTTGCAGGATCCTGCCTTAGCATCTGAAGCACTTGGGGACCATCCACAACGGGCATCTCATAGTCTAAAAGGATCAGATCAACCTTTTCATCTTCCTTAACCTTAAGCAGGAACTTAATTGCCTGCATTCCGGCGGTAACGATATCAACCCTGTAGGAATCCTTGATCCATTCCCTTATCATCTTGGCATAAGAAGGATCATCGTCTATTATAAGTACCCTCTTTTTTGCAAAAAGATCCGGCCTGGTATCGATTGCCTTTGCAACTGTCAATCCGAATTTTTCGATATCAAGAGGCCTGTTGACCCACTCAAAGCCCTGAGTTCTGGGAAGTGCCTTGGAAAGAGTATCCTTGAGTGAAGGGTCTCCGATAAGGATCATATTGATTCCTGCGGTCTTAACACTGTCACATACAAGAGAAAGATTACTCAGCTTATCCGAATCATCGGAAACATCCCCCGGAAGATATGTAACAACAAGATCCATGGTTCCCAACATATCTCCGAGAAGATCCATATTCTCCGACATGGTCCTTACTTCATATCCAAGTTCATTCAGTTTGTTTTCAATGCTCTTAACAACAACCGAAAACTGATAAGTTATCAAAAGAATGTGTTTCGTATCAGACATAATAATTCTCCCTCATACCGGTTATTATACAATGATATTCCCTCAGGCGCAAAGTTTTCTCAGTCCATTCCCTTTTTTACAGCCTTTTCGGTATCCTTTGCAATATTTGGATCAAAGGAAAGGAACGGAGTAATATCCATCCCCTTTAATTTCCTGTCCTTATAATTCTTAGTTATCTTAATAACCAGCGGTGTCAGTGCCAGAACACCGATCAGGTTAGGTATCATCATGAGGCCGTTAAAGGTATCGGAAATATCCCAGGTTATATTTGATTCCATGATAGCCCCCAATATGATAAATGCAACATAGACAAAGCGATAGATCTTGGATACGGTTATTCCGAAAAGATACTCGGTTACCTTACCGCCATAGAATGACCATCCGAGAACCGTAGTAAATGCAAAAATGCCTATCAATACCACAACAAACCATTCACCGGGCTGGCCAAGACACCTTCCGAAAGCCTTTGTGACAAGTGTTGCATCGTTTGTGCCGGGGACAGGTAGCCCGGTAGAAAGATCTATGGCACCGGAACTGAGCACTACCATTGCGGTCATGGTACAGATGACTATCGTATCAAGGAATACTTCGGCTATTCCCCACATTCCCTGTTTTACCGGCTCTCTAACGCAGCTGTTTGAATGAGCCATAACGGAAGAACCAAGACCCGCTTCATTGGAAAAAACGCCTCTCTTACATCCCTGCTTTACGGTATTAAATGCAAGTTTTACAGACGTTCCAACCGCACCTCCGAGTACCGCATCGGGGCCCAGGGCAAATTTAAAAATAGAACCAAATACATCCGGTATGACTTTAATGTTCATTATGATTATGACAACGCAGCCGGCAATATAAAGAACGGACATAAGAGGAATGAGCTTTTCGGAAAAAGCTGAAAGTCTTCTGAAACCTCCGAAAATAATAAATGCGGCTATAAACATAAGTGCGATGCCTATTAACCAGTTCTCCTTGTGAAAGCCAAGAAAATATCCCAATTCAAAATCCGGTAAAAATGTCTCTTCCACATTGATGGTAATCTTGTTTATCTGATTCATATTACCAACACCAAAGGAAGCAAAAATCGTAAAAATGCAGAATACTACGGCAAGAACTCTGCCGAGTTTTTTACAGCCCTTTAATGAACCCAGACCGTCCTGAAGGTAGTACATGGGGCCGCCGGACCAGGCTCCGTCATCATTTCTCCGTCTGTAATAAATACCAAGAACATTTTCGGAATACTTGGTCATCATACCGAAAAATGCGGCAACCCACATCCAGAACACGGCACCGGGGCCTCCCACACAGATGGCACTGGATACACCGGCGATGTTTCCTGTACCGAGCGTTGCACAAAGAGCGGTACAGAATGTGCGAAACTGTGATAACGACCCGGCATCATTGATTATACGGCCCTTACCGTTCATGATACCGAATGTATTCTTAAACCAGTGCCTTATATGACGGATCTGGAAAAAACCGGTTATGATACTGCAAATAAGGCCCGTTCCAAGAAGGAGAACAAGTCCGAACGTTCCCCAGGCAAAGCCGTTTACCGCATCATTTATATTAACAACTGTTTCCATTTTCCCGGATCCTCAATCAGTCTTGAAAAAGCTCAAGTATTCCGTCGTAATCAAAATCGCCGGCTTTTTGCTTTATAGTCTCATACTTTTCCCTGTAACTGTCAGGAATCGTATAGTCTTCCATCTCGCGGAAAATATCTTCAAGTTCATCACAGTTCATATTATCTGCAGCTTCACGAAGACCATCAAAAACCGTCTTCATAAAAGCATCATCAGCTACAGGTTTAGACGCATTATCAGACTTGTCACTTCCCGAACCGGCCTCGAATACAGGTCCGATTATATCCGCAAACTTTTTGTAATCTTCAATGAAGGAAGCATGATTAGCCCTGATATAGTCTACATTCTCTTCTTTTCCGGCATTTTCCAAAAGCTGTGCTCTTTCCGAAAACTCAAGTGCGCCTATGAGCTTTGCGGAACTCTTAAGTGCATGAACCTTGATGGTATAATTTTTCCAGTCTTCGGAATTGTAGAATTCTTCGATCTCTGAACTCTTAACCTGAATGGAATCATAGAATATCTTAAGCACAGTTTTAAATGCATCTTCGGAACCGCTATTTTGAATTGCGACATCACCGTCAATACTTTCAAGTTTTTTATACCATTTTGTTTCTTCAGTGATTATCTCAGGTCTGGAAACAGGCACTCCCGAACTGTGAAAACCGGTATCTTTTTTACTGCCGTCTGTTTCTTCTTCGCTTCTCGTCATAACCGAAGAATGGAAACCCACTACATCGCCGTAATCTTCTTCACTGCTTTCGTGCTCTTCAATATCCTCGACAAACGAGCCAATATTGTATGTTTTGTTTCCCTTGACAAAATACAGGATTCCAAAAGTTCCCGGACCGCAGTTTGAAGAGATTGCCGCTGAAGCCTGCCGGAAGATCACATGTTCAAAATATGCGATCTTGGACAATTCCTCTCTTATCCACAGAAGGGTATCCATGGGAATATCAACATAAGTGATAAAACATACTTCGGAATCGGGAATGATGTCTACGGGAATACACTTTCTGATATACTTCCTGTATGCCCTCTTTGTCCTTCCTATGGCAAAACCGCCTATCTTACCGATATCTTCATTGAAGGTAAGGAAAGGATGCAGGCTGATGGCCCTTGCTATCTTATGAACAGACATAGAGATATGTCCTTTCTTTGCCATGTATTCAGTTGTATCCACAACAAAGCTGCATCTTAACCTGTGCTTAACGTTTTCCAGTTCTTCAATTATGTCTTCAACAGGAATATTCTGCTGGGCAAGCCTTAAAGCTATCAGCACAAGCAAAGCCGTAGCACTTGAAAGCGTCTCCGAATTGATGACCGTAACATTTTCAAAGGACTTGGCTGCTTCGGATGCCATATTGTAATCTGAACTCATACTTGTTGTAAGAGCGATATGGATGACGTGGTGCGCCTTTTTGATGACATTTGCAAAAAATTCCGTATATGCGTTTTCGTCAGCTGCGGAAGAAACGGCACTTTTACCGGAATTGATATAACGGACAAGTTCATCCGCAGTAAGCTGTACGCCGTCTTTGAATACACCTTCTTCCGTTTTTATGATGGCAGGGATGATGGATAGATTATTTCTTTTAACTATGGAATCAGGAATATCACTGATACTTGAGGATGTGATGATAACAGACTGCTTTCCGGAATAGCCCGCACCTGTACTTATATCCTCTCTCATTGCGGTCACCTTGCTGCTGATAACCAGCTTATCATGAGAAATATACTTGATAATTGTATTTTCAAGAGCCTCTCCGGAAACAGGTTTTAAAAGATAACCGTCAAATCCCGAACGGTTATAAAGATCCCTGTTTTCGCTTCCTGCGTTGGCGGTGAGGACTATAACGGGAGTCTGTCTGTTCATGCCTCCCGCCTGCTCCCTTATACTCTTAAGGCAATCTATTCCGTCCATACCGGGCATGAGATGATCCATGAATATAATGTCATAATGCTTTTTCAGACATCTGTCGAGAGCATCATAACCGCTTATGGATTTATCAGTGACGATACCGGTATCCGCAAGAAGCCTGCTTTCAACCTCCAGGTTCATCTCATTGTCATCAACTATAAGCACATCCACATCATGAGCCTTAAATCCGGGTTCATATACTTTTCTTGAAACGCTCTTCTGATTATGGATATTAAGTTCACCAATCTGTGTACCATCCGAAATGCCCTGCTTTATCTCAACTGTAAATACAGAACCTTCACCATAAACACTGTTAACTGAGATAGTGCCATCCATAAGTTCGATAAGCTGCTTTACTATGCTCAGTCCCAGACCTGTTCCTTCGATATGTCTGTTCTTTTCCTCGTCAACTCTCTTAAACGCATCAAAAAGATAGGGAAGAGATTCCTTTTTGATACCCATTCCCGTATCCGAGATGGAAATACTTAAGATCACATGCTCATCATCAACAGGCTCTCCTTCTATATGAAGTTCCACCGATCCTGCCTGGGTATACTTAACGGCATTATTCAGCAGATTGACCATAACCTGCTTCAAACGCACTTCATCTCCGTACAGGACTGAGGGAAGTTTGGGATCTACATTAACATTGAATTTAAGTCCCTTCTCATTTGCCCTGAGCCAGATCATGTTGACGATATCGGTTATCATGTCACCGATACGGTAATCAACAGGGACAATATCCATGCTTCCCGCTTCCATCTTGGAAAAGTCCAGAATGTCATTTATGAGGGCAAGGAGCATTTTTCCCGCACCCTGGATACCGTTGGCGTCATTTACAATTTCATCCGAAGCACCCGTATCTCTTAAGATAAGCTCATTAAGACCGAGAATGGAGTTGATGGGGGTACGGATCTCATGGCTCATACTGGAAAAGAATCTGTTCTGTGCCCTGCTGAGTTCCTCAGCTTTTTCCACAGCTTCCATGGCCCTTTTTCTTTCCTCTTTGAAAATACGATTCTGGAATCCTGTCATTACAACACATAACATTCCCACCATAATAAGGGACAGATATGAATCGATATAATAGATTCCTGTTGTGTGATCATAAACCAGTTCCGGATGATAATACTCCATGACAAAACAAAAACCGGAAAGAATGATTATACATGATAATATGAAGACTCTGAATGCACCGGTAACGATAAGTCCCACATAAAGGAACGCAAAGATAAACCAGAAGATACCTCCACCTTCAAGTCCTCCTCCGAAAAAGAACAGAATGGGAAGCAGAACAAAGACAAGACCTATTACGATCAACCTTGTAGCAATCTTAACTTTTTTTCTTCGAACACTGAAATAAGTGATCAAAGGGATTACCAAAAGAGTAGCAATAATGGCAATCGTCTCACCTATATTCTCACGAAGTATAATATCCCCGATAAGTGCGAAGAATACGACTATTTCAGATATAAGAGTAAGGGATATGAACACTCTTTCGGAAAGTTCCCTGGAAGAATCTACCGCAGCTGCCGAAATGGATTTGAAAAATTTAATGATCCGCATTAATCTTCACCTCCCTTTCTGGTTGCTTTTTCAGGAAAGATTCTAAGCATTACCCTTTCAAAATCAGGAATAAAAATGGGTTTTGCGATAAAGCCGTCAAAACCTTCCATCATAAACATTTCCTTAGCACCTGATACAGCATTGGCTGTAAGAGCGACTATGGATACAGGCTTTTTAAGTTCGGCAGAGACTTTTCTGATATTCTTCATGGTTTCAACACCGTCCATTTCAGGCATCATGTGATCCATAAATATAATATCGTAATCATTTACACGGAATTTATCGATGGCTTCTTTTCCGCCGGATGCGGTATCGATTATCATGTCATAATCACCGAACATTCCCCTTGCAACAACAAGATTCATGGGTTCGTCATCAACAACCAGAGCTCTTACTCCGAACAGATCAGGGTTTACCGAAGTTTCGGATACATCCAGATCCTTAACCGCATAACCTTCGTTCAAAATCTTAATTACAGGGTAACCGTAGAGAGGCTTGGGCATTACGATAACACCGCTGCCCGGATTTGGCTTGAATCCGAAATTTGCAGATACCGAAACAACAACATCTGTGTGACTTAACTCATCAAAATACTCTGAATTGGCAAGGTATTCTTCCTCACCCATAAAGATGAATCCCACATCTGTCTTCTCTCTCATCTTCTCGATCTCTTTGATGGTTTCGGCTGCAAAGAGCGGCACCTTGGTACCTGTGGCTATGTGAGTCGCCATTGCACGATAGAAATCACGGACCATGGGAACCTTATACTTATCGGATCTTACATGGAAAAGAACGGTTTTTGTCGTCTTTTCATGAAGAGCAAGGCAGGGAGAAGGATCTGTTACCTTCTGAGGGATTGTGACCCTGACTGTTGTTCCCACACCTTTTTCACTTTCAATCTTAACGAATCCTCCCATTCTATGGGCAAAACCATATACGATAAAAAGACCAAGCCCTATACCGCCCGAGCTTCTGTTCCTCTTTTTATTAACCTGATACAGGCCGTCAACAACCGATTGAACGGTTCTCATATCCATTCCGATACCGGTATCTGTCATTTCAAGACACAGATTTATTCCGTAATCTGTCTTTTCGGAATACAGTCTGATATAAACTCCGCCATGCTTGGTAAACTTTATGGCATTTACCATAAGGTGCCTGAACATCTTGTGAAGTTTCTTGACATCACCCACAAGGGCAGTAGGAATCATGGGATCGATATCAACAACCAGTTCAAGGCCCTTGCCCATACCTCCGATCCTGAAACCGACCACAACATCATTGATCAGGGATGTGGTCATGTAATCCTCTTCTTCAAGGATTACTTTATTTCTCTTACATTCGGTGAAATCCTGAATATCCTCTATCTGATAAGACAGGATGACTCCGGCATCCTTAATGGATAAAAGTTCCGGACCTCCCCAGTCTCTTAAAAGGATTTCACTCATTCCGTTTACAACATTAGTGGGTGTTCTCAGCTCATGAGAAATGTTTGAAAGGAAATCCTCCATATCTGCTTCAACAGAGTTAATTCGGTCATCTTTTTCTTTTTCGATGACGCTTTCCTCTTCTCTGTTTTTTATGGATTTTATACAGACGGAATACGCCAGGATAACTACCATGACATGGAGCACAACCCTGGAGATATTAAGTGAATCAAACTCGACGAAATCTCCCTTTGATGCAAGATAGAACTGAATACCCATGATGACAAAAAACTCTGCAAAAAACAGATTCATCATATATATTCGGTCGAAGAACGAAAAAGAGAAAAGTACAATGACGATAACTATAGCAACATCAAAAAAACTGGTCTCATGGACGCCATGGAAGAAAGCGGCAAGCATACCGTAGATCATGTAATATACTATCCTGCCCTCAAATACGGGTTTTTCCGTTAAGTTCATTACCCAGAGGGATATGGTACCCATTATGATAAGGGGAGGAACCCAGAATTCCCATCCCATCATGATACTTTCAACAGAAAGTCCTATACATGCCAGAGACACTAACAGAATTATATATTTTTCGTTCTTGTTACCGTTCATTTGATTCCTCACAGAAAACATTGTTTAAAAATGTGATGCCTTTAATCTTCCAGCAGTTCAAGTATTGCATCGTAATCAAAGTCATCAGCAGCACTCTTTACTTTGCTAAAAAGCTCACGTTCGGCTTCGGGTATGGAATATCCTGACATTTCTTCAAAGATGGATTCAAGTCTGTCACAGTCCATATCATCAGCAGCAGTTCTTATATCATCGAATGCTTTCTTAAGCATCTCCGAATCTGCTTCGGGCTTATCACCGGTGTCCGCACTCTTTCCGAACACTTCTCCGATGGGATCCTTAAAGCTTCTGAACTCATCAATGAACGGACCGTGATGCTTGCGGATATATTCTTCATCATCAGACTTTCCGGCATTTTCAAGTTCCTGTGCCTTTTCCGCAAACTCAAGTGCTCCTATGATCCTTGCGGAACTCTTAAGAGCGTGGACTTTAATGGTATAGTTTTTAAGGTCGCCTTCGTTATAGAACTTCTCAATCTCTTCTGCCTTAGAATCCATGGACTCGTAGAAGATCTTAAGAAGAGGAATATAGGCATCCTCGGACCCGCTGCTTCCGATTCCGGCTATAACATCAATCCAGTGGTATTTATTAAGTTCCTTTAAGGGTCCTTCAAGGAGCTCAGCCTGATCCTCATCAGCATCCTTGATCTCTTCATCATTTACTATCTCGATCTTCACCTTATCTTCGGGAAGATATTTGATCAACATGCTCTCAAGTTTTTCTGCATCAATGGGCTTGGAAAGATAATCGTCAAAGCCTTCGGCAATATACTGTTCCCTGGCTCCGGATATGGCATTTGCGGTAAGACAGACAGAAGGAGTTTTCAGATTAGGATTAGTCTGCTGTGAACGCATCTCATGAAGCGTCTCTATTCCGTCCTTGCCGGGCATCATGTGATCAAAGAAGATCATGTCATACTTGGCAACATTGGACATCATCAGACCTTCATCTCCGTCATCTGCAGTATCTATCCTGAGAAGAGTCTGCTTAAGCAGATTCTTGAAGACCATAAGATTCATGGGATTGTCATCCATGACAAGTATACGGGCATCCGGTGCAGTGAATTTTTTATGATAATCCTTCTTTGCACCAAGGTTCTTCTTATAAGAACGTTCAAAGTCACCCAGTTCTTCCCATCTGATAACTTTCTGATCAAGGGAGAAACTGAATTCCGAACCTTCTCCGTAAACACTGGAAACATCGAGTGTTGAACCCATAAGTTCCAGCAGGCTCATGGTAATGTTCATACCAAGTCCTGTTCCTTCGATATTCCTGTTCCTGCTCTCTTCAATACGATCGAACTTCTCAAAGAGTCTGTAGATATCTTCTTCTTTTATTCCGATTCCCGTATCCTTTACGGTAACTTTCAGACAGATGTTCTCATCATCCTTCTTCTCATATCCGATCTTGAAAGTAACGGTACCTTTTTGTGTGTATTTAACCGCATTGGTAAGAAGGTTTGTAATGATCTGCTTAATACGTATCTCATCACCGTACAATACTTTAGGTATGGTCTTATCGATAACTAGGTCAAGCAACAGATCCTTGTCGTCTGCTCTGATCTGAATCATATTAACCAGATCATTGATGACTGAAGAAAGATCGTATTCGGCGGGATCGATATCCATCTTTCCGGCTTCGATCTTTGAAAAATCAAGAATGTTGTTGACAAGACCGAGCAGTGCACTTCCGGCGCTTCTGATATTTTCGGAATATGCAAGGATTTCCTTGTCATCACACTCTCTGAGGATCATCTCGTTCATTCCCAGAACGGCATTTATGGGCGTTCTGATCTCATGGCTCATGTTTGCCAAAAATGAACTCTTGGCCTGTGTGGCCTCTTCCGCAATAGCCTTCTCCACAGCAAGTTCCTGAACCATTGCCTTTTCATAGTAGATACAGTTTTCTTTATGGTTAAATCCGTTAAAGATCGCCGTTGCCATCTGATGACAGCTTTCGTATCCGCAGCATGTACAGTCGATATGACGGGATTCTTCGGTGAGCTTGTTCATGCTCAAAAAGATTTCTTCAAGATCACTGTCCGCAGGCTGCATGTATGCACATCCCGCAGATTTGTCAGAATAACCTCTGATATAATCATTCAGATCAAGATCCTTAAACTGTTCATTCAGATTATCCAGACGCTCTTGAGGTGTATCGGGTCTTGACCATGCGTCTCCCGTTTGGGCTTTCTTGGATTTTTCTCTTATATCAAGAAGATTATAAAGAGCATCATCGGTCCTTGATCTCTCGGGATCAACTGCAGTTCCGCAGATACATCCCTTTTCACAGTTAAGTGCATCAATAAAAAGGAAGGGAGTTTTCTCGTGCTTTATCCTGTCGGTATTTTCGTGCATCCACTCATAGAGATGCTTTTCACCCTCAATCTGACGTATAAATACATCATCACCAAGGAACCACTTTACATTCTCTGCAAGTCCGCCGGGAGTGGGATAAAAAGAGCCAAGTCCGTACTCAATCTCCGAATGAACCGAAGGCCCCTTGATGTCATGTTCCCTGACATATTTCATCAAATGCTCAAAGGTAACATTATACTGGACAAGACCTTCATTATGAGGATCTTCAATCTCAAGTTTTTTAGCTATGCAGGGGCTGATAAAGGCAAACTTTTCGTCAGCACCCATATATTTTCTTGCATAGATCGCAGCACACATAAGAGGGCTTTGTACGGGAAAAAGCTTGGGAAGAAGCTCCGGCAGATATCTTTCGATGTAGGATACTACTGCGGGACAGGGCTGGGAAATACCGCCTGCAAAATCATACTTTTGGATATAGTTAAGATACCCCCAGGTACAGATATCAGCGCCGAAGGAAACACTGATGATGCGGTTAACGCCAAGCTGCTTAAGACCTCCCAGAACGCTTTCATACTCTTCCGGGTAATTTGCTTTAAATGCAGGTGCAAGAAGCAGTGAGATCTTCTCGCCTTTTTTAAGGTCTTCAAAAAATCTCCCGGTATCATCCACAAATTCTCTTGCTCCGTGAACGCATACATCGATACAGCTTCCGCAGGCGACACATTTGCTTCCGTCTACATCGATCCTCCACTTACCGTCCTTCTGGGTTGACACGCAGGCTCCTATGGCACTGCAGGCCTTGATACATTTGTTACATCCGATACAGTGATCGTTTGTAAATACAATGCTTCTTTCTTTAGTATCCATCATTTTTCACCTTCGTTTATAAAATGATCAATCCTTATTAAAGGGTAACAGTTCGACTATCAGATCATAATCAAAAGCCGAAGTTGCATCCCTGAGTTTTTTCATCATAACGGTTTCGCCGTCGGGTATGCAGTACTCATCCAATTCCTTAAAAATATTTTCAAGCCTCTCACAGTCCATATCATCAGCGGCATGGAATATCTCTTCATATTTTTCAAGAATGAATTCCGAACCGGCAATGTTCTTCTTAGCAGTATTCTGAAGCTTCCTGACATGACCGATGCCTTCCCTGATCCGGGCGTAATCTTTCATGAAACTTTCATGATTCCCGCGTATAAAATCATAATTTCCGGCTTTGCCGGCATCCTCAAGTTTTTGGGCCATATCACCCAGTTCACCGGCACCTATGATCTTTGAAGAACTCTTAAGAGCATGGATCTTGATCGTATAATTTTTAAAATCTTCTTCTGATACGAAGCGGTTAAGTTCTTCCGATACTTCATCGAAGGAATCATAATAGATATTGAGGACTTCGATATACAATGCAGGGGATGCACTGTTTTTTAGTCCTGCTTTAACATCTATCTGTTTACACTCAAGAAGAGGTTTAAGTTCTTCCGGTATATCTATCCTATCTTCTGTCCCGTTATTTACAGCTGATATTCCGGATTCGGGACAATCCTTAGTCAGGGATTTTACCTTGCCATCCGGAAGAAGCCTGAGCATCATCTCTTCGAGCTGTACAGTGTCTATAGGCTTCGTAAGATAATCATCAAAGCCCGCCTCCATGTAGATCTCCCTTGCTCCTGAAACCGCATTTGCGGTAAGGCAGACAGCGGGAGTATTTATATTCGGTCCCGATGCGTTTTCTTTTATGTCATGAAGAGTTTCTATACCGTCCTTTCCGGGCATCAAATGATCCAGGAACAAAATGTCATAAGAATTTTCAGATGCCAGGACAATGGCTTCATTTCCGTCATTTGCGGTATCAACACAAACAAGAGTCTGTTTAACCAGATTCTTAAATACAACAAGGTTCATGGGATTATCATCAACTACCAGGATACGTGCAGTATCTGCGGTGAACTTTTCCCTGTACTTTGACTGATTTTTCAGATGCTGTCTGAAAGCTTCTTCATAATCGCCAAGAGGTTCCCTGCTGACAACTTTTTGAATGAGTTCAAAAGAGAAACAGGATCCTTTGCCATACTTACTCTCAACATTAAGGGATGAACCCATGATATCAAGAAGGGATTTGGTAATGTTCATGCCAAGACCGGTGCCCTCGATATTACGGATCCTCTCTTCATCGATACGTTCGAATTTGGAAAAGAGCTTCTTAAGGTCATCTTCTTTTATTCCGATACCCGTATCCGTTATTTTTACTTTAAGAAGCATCTCATCTTCACTTCCCGGAACATCTTCATATCCCATGGAAAAAGTGACACTTCCTTCCTCGGTATACTTAACGGCATTGGTAAGAATGTTGGTAATGATCTGCTTTATACGCACCTCATCACCGTGAAGGCATTTGGGAATATTTCTGTCGATATCAAGTTTTAACTCAAGACCTTTGTTCACAGCCCTGGTATGGATCATGTTAACCAGATCATTGATAACGGAAGAAAGATCGTAATCAACAGGAATGATCTCAATCTTTCCTGCTTCGATCTTGGAGAAATCCAGAATATCATTTATAAGTCCCAGAAGAGAATTTCCTGCACTTTTTATGTTTTCGGAGTATTCGATGACCGCCTCATCACCACACTCCCTGAGGATCATCTCATTCATTCCGAGAATGGCATTGACCGGAGTTCTGATCTCATGGCTCATATTTGAAAGAAAAGAGGATTTAGCTTCGCTGGCGCTTTCTGCCTTTCTGGATTTGTCCGCAAACTCTTTGGCCTTTCTATCCCTTTTTTCAGCCATGATCATGATAATGATAAAGATAATAACGATAACGACAGAAATAACTGCCGTAAAATAAAGAGGTCCCTTGAGAGCCGCAAATTCATCCGTTGCATCGATAACTGAAACACAGGTCCAGCCGTATTCCAGAGGCATAACGTAAACTATGTAATCCCTGTTGTTATATCCGAAATAAAAATCATCGGTTTCTGACGTTTTTATATGAACCGCTATCTCGGTTGCAAAAGGATCATCATCAACAAAAATATCTTCACCGATATATTCCTTTGCGGAATGGGCAACAATAATTCCTTTGGAATTGACAATGAATTCATAGTTTAAATTATCGGAAACTTGTTCTTCCAGAACGCTTTGAAGACCGTCCATATTGATATCGATGCCAACGACACTTTCTTTATCGCAAAGCGTCTTGGTAAGAGCGATCATAACACTTCCGGTATCAAGATCGACATAAGGATCTACAATGACTATTTCACCGTTACCCGCTCTGCCCTCCACATACCAGGGCCTGATCGTAGGATCATATCCATCATCCGGAACCCATCCGGATCCGTCCATATATTCGCCGTTAATATAACCGTATACTCCGGTGGTTTCTTCAATGAGAGAATTCCCCACGGCTACAGTTTCATCGATAAGAAAATCAAGAATCTCCTCCTGAGATCTTTTCTCAACGATCATATTATCAAGTGTATAGGCTGAAAGTTTTAGAATATCAAGACTGGAAGACATGCGTCTGTCTATTTCCTGGGAAGACTCTATCGCATTGATCCTGCTTTCATTAACGATGTTTTCCCTGGTTTCGGAATCAAGACGCTTATAGAAAAGAAAAACAACAATCAAAAAAAAGACCATTATAACAATGTATAACAGCGTCCTTAAATAGATGCGTTTTCCTTTTACCCCGTCCCTCAAGGAATCATTACTCATAATAAATACCGTATGAAAGGATCTGTGAGGTTTACACAATACCCATTCACATCTTCAAAATGAGTTGAAACTCTATTATTTTATTATATTTGAAGTAATTTCACAAGAAAAACGGGGATTTTGGAGTCTTTTACACAAAAAAGAGACATCAAAGATGTCTCTTAAGATCCAGCTGCTTAATTCTGTTAAGAGCCTCACTCAAAGTACTTCTTGGGCATGCCGTATTGATCCTTTGAAAGCCGTCTCCGGTCTTTCCGAAGATCCTTCCGCTGTCAAGCCAAAGCTTAGCCTCGTTTATTATCAGATCATCAAGTTCCTTCCCGTCAATGCGGTTTTCTGTAAAATCAAGCCAGATAAGATATGTTCCTTCCGGTTTTATCAGTCTCACTCCCCGAATCTCATCGGAAACAAATTTAACGGCATAGTCAATATTTTTTTCCACATACGATCTCATGGCATTGTACCACTCTTCACCGTGCTCATATGCGGCCTGGGTTGCTGCTATTCCGATCATTGAGGGTTCATCATAACCCGTAGCATCAATAGCATGTATAAAGCGTCTTCTGATACTCTCATCGGGAATGAATATATTGGACTGCTGGAGACCCGCAAGATTGAAGGTTTTACTTGCACTTGTGGCTGTAATCGTAAATTCCCTGAAACTAACGTCCGTTTCCTGGAAAATATGATGATCTCCGTTCCAGATAAAATCAAAATGGATCTCATCACTGAATACACAGACACCGTGATCTGCGCATATCTTTCCGATCTTAACCAGCTCATCCTTTGTCCATACTCTTCCCACGGGATTGTGAGGGTTGCAAAGGATAAAAAGCTTTACATTGTTTTCTGCGATCTTGTTTTCGAAATCTTCAAAATCTATCCGGTAGTTTCCGTATACGTCACGGTAAAGATCGCTGCTGACAAGTTTTCTGTCGTTACTTCTTATGGCATTGGAAAAGGGGTAATACACCGGCTGCTGTATCAGCACGGAATCACCGGGCTCTGTAAGTGCCCTGATGGCTGTACATATGGCAAATACTACGCCGGGGGTACTCACATGCCATCTTTCCTCTACATCAAAATCATGATGTTTTTTCATCCATGATGACACAGCATCAAAAAAGCCGTCTCCGTGACGAATATTTGTGTATCCGTATATATTATGTCCCGCTGCCTCTTTTATAGCATCCTCAACGTACGAGGAGGTCTTAAAATCCATATCGGCAACCCAGAGAGGAAGAACGTCTTCGGGGTATCCTCTCTTTTCTTTAAAATCATACTTGAGGCATTTGGTGTTTTCCCTGTTTATTATTTTGTCAAAATCAAGATTTCTTTCTGCCATGGTACTGCCTTCAGTTTTCAAATGCCTGTCTGAGATCTTCGATTATATCGGCCGGATTTTCTATACCGACGGAAAGACGCAGAAGTTTATCGGTTATACCGAGCTTTTCTTTAACATCAGTGGGAACATCGGGATGAGTCTGAATAGTCGGATATGTAAGAAGGGATTCGGTTCCTCCCAGGCTTTCCGCAAAAGTGATGAGCTTAATACTTTCAAGTACCTTTACGGCAAATTCAGCACTCTTAACCGAAAAAGAGATCATACCGCTTCCAGCATAGTATACTTTTTCAACCTCTTCTCTATTCTCAAGCCATACCTTAACAGCCTCTGCATTACTTTTATGTCTGTCCATACGGATCGCAAGGGTTTTTAATCCTCTCAGACAGAGCCAGCACTCAAAGGGCCCCAGAGTTGCTCCCGTGGTTTTGGAAAGCAGTCTGAATCTGTC
Organism: uncultured Lachnospiraceae bacterium; assembly: GCA_900320825.1. Classification (GTDB taxonomy): domain Bacteria; phylum Bacillota; class Clostridia; order Lachnospirales; family Lachnospiraceae; genus AC2028. Next base: position 17,344 of record ONTX01000134.1, read on the forward strand.
TGCAAGGATCTTGTCTGCACTGCATAAGAATCCGCATACGGTATCATTGTGACCGCTCAGGTATTTAGTACCCGAATGCACAACTATATCCGCTCCCTCAGAGATGGGATTCTGAAAATAAGGAGTCATAAAAGTGTTGTCCACTATCACCAGTGCACCGGCGTCATGAGCAAGCTTTGAAACAGCCCCGATATCGGTTATATGCATCATGGGATTGGTGGGAGTTTCAAAATATATGGCACGGGTATCAGGCCTGATGCTATTTTTCAGTGCATTGATATCCGATGTGCTGACATATTCAATGTTATATCCGTTCTTTTCACTGATCTGGGTTATGAGGCGGACAACACCGCCATATAGATCGTCCCCGAGGATGATATGGTCACCGGGTTTAAAATATTCAAAAACGGTGGCGATGGCAGCCATTCCGGACGCAAACGCGATGGTATCATATGCATGTTCAAGTGAACTTATGGTTTCTTCAAGATATGCTCTTGTGGGATTTGATTCTCTGGAATAATCGAAACCGGTAGGATTATGACCGGGTGTAAGATGGGAAAAAGACGCAGTCTGATAAATGGGATAACTGATGGAACAGTTGGCATCCCTGTTTTTATGCCCTTCTCCGTGTATACATCGTGTGTCGATTTCGTAGCTCATATCTTTTTCCTTTAATCAGTTATATTCTCTGTCTCTTCCGTGAGGTGTATTCCAGCATTCAAGATCAGGTCCCGCAGGAACGATTCTGTATGGATTGGAAGCAACCGCACAGAGATGGTAATGCTTCTTAATAGCTTCAAAATTTGTAGTATCACCGAATCCGGGAGTCTGGTAGAGATCTCTTGCATATCCCCAAAGATTCTCATATTCCCTTATGAGTTTTTTATTCAGATTAAAACCGTTGTAATATGCAACATCAAATCTTGCCAGTGAAACATAAAGTCTTACATCAGATTCGGTTATCCTGTCACCGAACAGATATCTTGAATGGGATAACCTTTCCTCAAGAGCATCCAGACGGTTAAATACAAGGTTATAATTCTTTTCGTAAGCTTCCTGACTTCTGGCAAAACCTGCCTTATAGACACCGTTATTGATCTCATGAAAGAGAATGTCATTCATCTCATCTATCTCTTCCCTCAGTTCCACAGGATAAAGATCCGGTGCACCGCTTTTATGGAATTCTTTCCATTCGGTTTCAAGATATAAGGTCAGATTAAAATAATCGTTATTAACAACTCCGCCTGTTTTAAGATCAACATAGGAAGGTACCGTGAATCTGCCATGATAATCGGGATCTGATCTCAGATACGCTTCGCTCAGAAAATGATATCCGAGAACAGGATCAACACCGCCTTCATCAAGAGTAAATGCCCAGTCATTGGGATTTTCGGGTCTTACGGGATCAAGTGTGCCGACACTTATCACATCCTCAAGGCCAAGCAGCCTTCTTACTATGATGGATCTGTGGGCCCAGGGGCATGCCTGGGACCAGATGATCCTGTATCTGCCCGCTTCAACCGGAAGTTTTCCTTCTCCTTTCCCAAAAGGAGTTGTGAATCTGTTCTTTTGTCTGTTGAAACTTCCGTCCTTAGTTACTTCTGCTGTTATATTTTTAAGCTCCGGCATGTGCGTTAATCTCCGATAAATCAGTATTCGTCTTCAAAACGGTAGCCCTTCGGTAAAAAGAAGCCTCTCTTAACCTCAGGGGGCATATCGGGATGTGCAGGATAAAGAAATGCGCTTTTATTTCTCCTGAATCCCTTTCTGTTATAAAATCCCACGCTTCCGGGATGGGTATTCAAAAAAATATTCTCTCCTTCCATTTGCGCGGAAAGTCTCGAGACAACCTCACGTCCCAGGTGATGTCCCTGGTAGGAAGGATCAACCGCCACATTTAAGATAAATCCCTGGCTTACTCCGTCAGATTCTGCTCTGGCGCATCCTATAAGTTTTCCACTATCTGTGGCAAACTGTACATATCTGCTCCCTTCAAATGCCTTTTTTGTGATATTCACATCACGCTTTTTTCCGCCGAAAGCATTTGATAAAAGTTCATTAACATCGTTTATATCAATTCCTTCGAAAGAAGAACTGTAAGAGATATTTACCGATGCTTCGTTAATGTTGCTCTTTTCATGAACAGGAAATCCTTCCGGTACTTTCCCGTATTCATTTTCAAATTTAAACCCCAAAGGCAAAAAACTGCTTTCATCAAGTCCTGTCAGATCCTCACCTTCCTCATATCCTGAAAAGGTGAAGGAATTCTTGGATCTGAAAAAACCACTATCTTCGAAGTATTTATAATAAGAGCTGTCAGTATAAGCAAAGATCTCATGACCCTTAAATCTTTCCAAAAACTTTCCGAGGATATTTCCGGTGATCTCATCTCTTCTCTCTTCAGATACCGTAAGACCCGTTATAAGAGTCCACTCGATATCATCAGACAAAGCTCTGCCTACTCCGACTATCTCTTCTCCATCCAGCGCATATACGGAATATGTACTGTTAAGGAATGCTTTGATCACTTTATTAAACTCAGCATTTTTACCTGTTGCTGATGAATTGATAAAATCAGTGACCTTGTTAAAATCTATATTTTTTGGATCATCTGTATATACAATAGCCATAACTACTCGTAAAGATCTCCTGAAAGGTAATGGTCTCCGCTGTCGGGAATGATGACAACGATATTTTTTCCTGCGTTTTCTTTTCTCTTTGCAATCTGTGTTGCGGCATATACCGCTGCACCTGCCGAGATGCCGATGGAAATTCCCTCGACTCTTGGAATCTGCCTTGCAGCCAAATATGCATCCTCATCGGTCACATCAATGACTTCGTCAAAAAGACTTTCATCTGTCACAGGCGGTGTGGGGCCTCCGCCTATTCCCTGTATTTTATGAGGTCCCGGCTCTCCGCCGTTAAGCACCGCATTTCCTGTAGGCTCTACAGCAACGATCTTAATATCCGGATTCTTTTCCCTCAGATACTTTCCGGTTCCTGATATGGTTCCGCCCGTTCCCGCCGCTGCTACAAAAATATCAATCTTACCGTCAGTGTCTTCCCAGATCTCGGGACCTGTAGTTTTATAGTGAGCATCCGGGTTGTTGGGATTAGCTCCCTGACCGATGATCACGGCATTTTCGGTTTTCTCCAAAAGTTCTGCCGCCGCCTGACCCGCACCGCCCATTTTGGCTGCACCGGGTGTCAGTATAACTTCTCCGCCGTATGAAGAAATAAGTCTTCTTCTTTCTACGGAAACATCATCCGGCATGCATATTTTCACGGTATATCCTCTTGCAGCACCGATCGCCGCAATGGCTATTCCTGTATTTCCGGAGGTACCCTCGATAATGGTACCTCCGGGTTTGATCTCCCCTGCTCTTTCTTTGGCAAGGATCATATTCAGTGCCGCTCTGTCCTTAACTGATCCCGCAGGATTGAAAGATTCAAGCTTTACAATGATGTTTGCTTCAAGGCCAAGTTTTTTAGCGTATCTGTTAAGTTGTACAAGTGGCGTATGTCCGATAAGTTCTTCTATACCCTGATATATCCTTGCCATTTTTATTACCTCTTAATTTTCTTATTTGGTGTTATTCTTGATCTCATCTGCGGTAGGAGCATAATCTCCGCCGAGATACTTTTCACTGATCTTGGTTGCGGTGCCGTCCTCGGTTATCTCAAGAAGTGCTCTGTTGATATCTTCAACAAGCTTCTCATTTCCCTTACCTACTACGAAGTAGCTGTAAAAATCATCTCCGCCTACATTGGTAAGAGTTGCGGTCTGAAGATCATATCCGAACTCAGGCTGATAGAAACCATAGTACATAGGAGCATCGATGATAAGGAAGTAATCTTTCTGGTCTGCAACCTGGTTAAGCTGAAGTGCAAGATCGGATTCATTGTATTCTACGATGATGTCCTTATCGCTTGATTCGTTATACTGCTCGGTCCAGATGGTATAAGCCATGGTGGGGGATCCGATATAAGTCTTGCCTGCAAGATCTTCATAAGAAACGGTATCACCGAGTTCAATTGAATCATTTGCAACTACGATAAGCTCATTCTTGAACATGGGTGCGGTGAAAAGATATTTCTCTCCACGCTCTTCGTTCCAGCTGAGGTTATTAACACCGATCTGATATTTGTCAGCATCGATTCCTGCGAAGATTGAAGGGAAATCAGGTGACACTTCCCACTTAAGATCATACTCGGGGAGCTTTTCAAATACCGCATTGAGAAGTTCTACGTTCTGACCGGTAAGGTTGTTGTCATCATCATAATAAGTGAAGGGTCTGGGTGAAGCATGGGTTACTGCAACGATAGTTGTCTTCTCGGTTACTTCTGCACTTCCGTCATCAGCTGCATCAGAGGTGCCTGCATCATGAGTCCCGGTAACCGCTTCAATTGTCTGAGGTGCAGCGGTCTGCTGGGTATTAGCATCCGCACTCTGTCCGCATCCTGCAAAAAGTGCTGCAGTTGCAATTGTTACTCCAATAAGTTTCAAAACATTCTTTTTCATAATATTTTCTCCTTTTGCATCTTTATTTCTTCGCAAGCTTTAAAGCCTGTGCAAGATCATCAATGAGTTCCTGAGTATCTTCGATTCCGGGTGATACTCGTATGAGCAGATCGCTTATACCGAATTTTTTACTTACATCTTCCGGTATGGATCTGTGAGATGTTGTTGCCGGATGTCCTATAAGGGATTCAACACCGCCAAGACTTGCTCCGAGAGTGAATATCTTAAGGCTGTCTAAAAACTTCGCGGGACAGTATCCGTCAGCAAGTTCAAATGAAAGCATGGCTCCGGGATAGTCAGTCTGACTTTTTTGAAGTTCATATCCGGGATCCGATTCAAGTCCGGGATAATGGACTGTCTTAACCGCTTCGTTACCTGCAAGGAATTCTGCGATCTTCCCTGCATTGTATGTCTGCTGTCTTACTCTTACTCCAAGAGTCTTGATGCTTCTTATGAGCTGGTATGCATCAAAGGGCTGAATGATCCCACCCTGAAGTGCCTGTATCATATGAAGCCTTTCAGCAAGCTTGTCATCGTTTACTGCTGCGATACCTGCAATAATGTCGCTGTGTCCGCCGAGGTACTTTGTAGCACTTTCCACAACCACATCGATCCCAAGTTCAAGAGGTCTCTGTGCAAAGGGTGACATGAAAGTGTTATCTACGATTGTCAAAAGAGAATGCTTTTTTGCAACAGATGCTATGCCCCTGATATCATTAACCTTGAGTGTAGGATTGACCGGTGTTTCAAAAAACACTCCTTTTACATCATCTGTAATGTATTGTTCAAGATCTTCCGACTTGTCGATATCAACAAGTTCCCATTTGATACCGAAACCTGAAAATACATTATTAAGCACTCCGTATGTTCCGCCGTAAATCATTCCTATAACAAGAACTTTATCTCCTGCAGAAAACAGACTCAGTGCTGCGCTTGTTGCAGCCATTCCCGAAGCAAATCCGAAAGCATGTTTTCCGCCTTCAAGAGCTGCTATCAGATGTTCCAGGCTTTCCCTTGTGGGGTTGTTCCCTCTTGCATATCCGTATCCTGAATGATCATCAAAACTCTTCTGCTCAAATGTTGCCGTAAGATAGATAGGAACATTTACTTCTCTGGCGTAAGTGACTTTATCATTTGCACCATGTACCAAAAGTGTATCTATACTGCTCATAAAAACCTCCTGCAATGCCACTTGGCAGCATCGTCATTATTACTTTTAAAACTCTTCAAATACTGTAGTCATCTGCTGACTGAAGCATATTAATGTTTCTTAAGAATGTCTTCAGACGATCGCTTGTGGGATTATCAAAAATCTCTTTCGGGCTCCCGTTTGCAACCACTTTTCCGTTTTCCAAAAAGATGATCCTGTTTGCCACGCTTTTAACGAAGTCCATCTCATGTGTTACAAGAAGTATGGTAAAGCCTTCCTTTGCGATCTTTTTTATGGTAAGAAGCACTTCACCCACAAGTTCGGGATCGAGAGCTGATGTAGGCTCATCCATGAGAAGAAGTTTTGGCTTAAGTGCAAGTGCTCTTGCTATGGCAACTCTCTGCTGCTGACCTCCGGATAAGTGTCTGGGATAGTGACCAAGCCTGTCTCCCATACCCACTCTTTCAAGTTCAAAGAGGGCCTGCTTTTTTGCATCCTCTTTCTTTTCCTTCTTGACCACCGTGAGACCTTCCATGACATTTTCAAGTGCTGTCCTGTTCTTAAAAAGATTGAACTGCTGGAATACCATTTCGGTCTGTTTTCTGAGTTCAAGTTTTTCCTTTGAAACTTTAGTGGTCAGATCAAAAGTTTTTCCGTCAATGGTCACTGTCCCTGCTTCAGGTTTTTCCAGAAGATTAAGACTTCTTAAAAGAGTTGACTTTCCGGTTCCGGAAGGGCCGATTATCGCAACAACTTCACCTTCATTAATATCCAGGTCCACATTATCAAGTACCACGTTTTTTCCGAATGATTTGCTAAGACCTCTTATTTCGATCAGACTCATTTTGATTCCTCCTTACGAGGTGATGCATTCTTATCTTCAGGCGGCTGCTCCGGTATGGTGATCTTCTTTTCAACCAGTGCAAGGATCCTTTCAAGAATAAAAGTTATTACCCAGTAGATGATCGCCAGTGAACAATAAACTTCGAAGTACCTGTAATTTCTTCCTGCAAGGATCTTACCTGCTGCTGTGATCTCAACTACGGAACAGGTAAATGCAAGTGATGTACCTTTTATCAGAGAGATAAATGAATTACCCAGAGGAAGAAGTGCTACTGCTGTGGCCTGTGGAAGAATGACTCTTCTTAAAACCTGCCCACCGTTCATGCCCATTGATTTGGCTGCTTCGATCTGGCCCTTATCAACCGACTGGATAGCCGACCTTATGGTTTCCGAATCAAATGCTGACTGGTTAAGTCCAAGAGCAACCATCGCGAAAAGTATTCCGGGTATTCCGTTTATGTTGAAGTTGGTTCCGTGGTAATGATTAAAATACTTAAGTGCGATGGGAATACCGAAATATGTTATGTAGAGTTGGACTATGATCGGTGTTCCTCTTACTATTGATACAAAAGCTATTGCGATCTGATTGAGAACCGGGATCTTATTCATTCTGATAAGAGCTATCAGAAGTCCGATGACAAGTCCTACCACAAGCGCCACAAGAGTCAGATAAAGCGTAGTTGGAAGGTATTCAAGCAGATCGGGAATTTCCGTTATAACCAGTTTTCCGTCAAACAGTTTTGCCATTTGCTTTTTCCTTTCGATTCATTTTCTTTATGATCAAATGTTAATCCCGCATCTGCGATTTGAAAAATACCAATAAATGATCGCTTGCGATAAGCTTTACTTATAACCGCTCAATCCCTGAGTTTTGACACGATCGGATTGATGGATGCATCTGTTGAAAGAGTACGTTCAAAAGGATTTCTTCTGGCAGGATCCTCTGAATTCCACTTGGATACACTTATCACGCTCTGGTAATCTTCAGCAGTTTCACCTTCGGGATGTTTCTTGTAAACATTCTCGGGATCTTCTGAAAGTGATTTTCTGGATCCGTCTGTCTTCCAGAGCTCATCATAAGGAACCTGTGATGCGATCCTTTCTGCATAGCTTGCAAAGATTCCTTTTGTCTTCTTTTCAGGGAATTCAAAGAATGTGTATTTTCTGAATTCCGGTATAGCAAAGAGCTCCTTTACATATCCCCAGATGTTTTCATATTCTGTGATCCTCTTTTTGATAGGTCCAACATTGTGGTAATAGCTTGTCTCCCATCTGACCAAAGTCACATAAAGTCTTACATCAGAATCAGTTATGTAATCTCCGAAAAGAAATCTGTTTGTCTTAAGTCTTTCATCAATCTTTTCGATCGAATCAAAAAAGTCATCATAACTTTCCTGATATGCTTCATAGCTCTGGCAGAATGCCATACGATAATGTCCGTTGTTAATGGTGGGGAAAAGCCAGTCATTGAATTCATCAATCTCTTTTCTGTATTTAACAGGATAAAGATCAGGAGCATCAGTGGGCTGGAATTTTCTGAACTGTACTTCGATATAGTTTGTAAGTCTGTGATAGTCATTATTGACTGCAGTCTTTTCTTTTACATCCACAAGTGTGGGTGTGGTTGCCCTTCCCTTAAAATCCGGATTAGCTCTCTTATAAAACTCGCTAAGGAAATATGCTCCAAGTATGGGATCTTTATGATCAGGTGAATCACCGAATCCATGACCGTAAAGATTAGTTTCTCCGCTGTGTGTCGTGTGTGCATCTGCGATCACATCAGTAAGACCAAGAATATCTCTTACGATAACCGGTCTGTTTGACCAGTGGCATCCGTGTGCCCAGTAGATTGCAAACCTGTTTGCTTCAGCCTTAAGGTCACCTGCTCCGTCGCCGAATGGTTTAATGAAAGCATTGGGCTGTCTGATAAAAGCTCCTCTTTCATCGATCTCACTTTTCACTTCCTGAGGTCTGGGATCAACGGAAACCTCACGTGCATACTTTTCTGCCTCTTCGTCGGTGTAAGGAACCTTTGTGTTTCTGTTAAGTGAACATGCATTTGCCATTTTTTTCATCCTCCTTTAATGGGTTTTCATTATATTTTTGCTGTCATAAGGCTGTATGTAAGTTCTGCGGATCTTACAAGATCTTTTATATATGTGAACTCACCCGTTGAGTGAACCCTCTCCATGCCGCAGGCATTTACGATAGTCACTATTCCCGCTTCATTCAGTCTGTTAGCATCACTTCCGCCGAATGTATTTACAAGTTCAGGTTCAAGATCAGTATTTTTACATGCCTGTTTAAAAAGGGTGACTGCTTCACTGTTATTCTCTACGGTGTAAGCTTTTATATGTTCGGTCGTTTTGAAACGGATCTTGGCACCTGCCTTTTTGGCAAATTCCCTGAAAGTTTTTTCTAACTCCTCTGCCTTTGCCAAAGCCTTTACATGATCGAGACTTCTTATCTCACCTGCAAGAAGAATGTCATCGGGGATTATGTTCTTAGCGGTTCCACCCTGTATTGTCCCGATATTTACCGTAGTGTTCTTATCGATCCTTCCTGTTTTGATATGTGTTATGACATCTGCCGCAACCTTAAGTGCGTTAATACCTTCTTCCGGTGCAAAGCCTGCATGTGCAGCCCTGCCTATGACCCTCGTTTCAAAAGATATGATCGAAGGAGCACTTATAGCTGCCGTTCCTATCTCACCTGTAAGATCAAGCACATATCCTGTCTTAGCTTTGATAAGATCGTAGTTAAAATACTTTGAGCCCTCACAAAAAGGTTCTTCAGAAACGGTAAAAAGGATTTCTATATCGCGATGATCTGCTTTTCTCTCCCTTATCAGTGAGAGCGCTTCCAGTATTGCGGTAAGACCCGATATATCGTCAGCCCCCAAAACCGTATCTCCTTCCGATGTGATAAATCCGTCATCAGAGATAACTGCTTTTTTTCCTGTGCCCGGTGAAACCGTATCCAGATGTGCCGAAAAAAGAATGGGATCTCCGGGAATGTTTCCTTTGAGAACTGCGTAGATATTCGGGTGTGAATCCGGATGAGCCTTCAGGAATTCATTTTTAGTAGTTTTCCTTGTGTTGATCTTCAATCCCAGACCGGAAAGTTTTCCGGTAAGATATGTTCCTATTTCGTTTTCGTTAAATGATTCACTGTCAAAAGAAACCAGCTTCAAAAACAGATCTCTTATCCTTTTTTCATTAGCCATATCCTGCTCCGTTTCAGTCTGTTTTATGTTAGGAAAATACTATCATCACAGGATAAACATGAAAATTTGATATAAATGATCGTATGCGATAAGTAAAAGTTATCGTGCCACTTATCTTGAAGCAAAAAAAACACAAAAAAGACAGGCCGAAAGCCTGTCTTTTAAGAGTAATATGTAAATCTGTTACCCTGTTGTCATGTCACTTACGTAAGCAAAATTCTTACACATGCATAACGGCATCAGGGGTATGTTTTTCAAGATATTTATCTTTTGCTTTTTCCCCTGTAATACATACACATTTATATATACCGTCAAGTTTTTCTCTTGCCTCTGTAATCTTTTTAGGATCTTCACTCCATATAAGAAGCAGCGGCAGTTCATCGGACCCGCTGGGAGAAAGCTGTTTTTCTTTGGGGATGTAATTTTTCAATGCCAGTTCAAGCACCTCATATTTAACAGGCTTGGAGATATAATCCGTGAAGCCTTTTTCAAGGTAGCTTTCTTTTGCACCTATGATAGCATCAGCCGTAAGTGCGATAACAGGAGTACCGTTTAAGATATCTTTCTCCTTAAGTTCTTTTAATGTCTCCTCACCGTTCATCTGCGGCATCATCTGATCAAGAAGAATACAATCATACTTTTTCTTCTGAGCGTATTCTATACACAAAGCTCCTGAAGTAACAAAATCAGCCTTTATCCTGGTATCTCTTAAGAGCCCCTCCATGACATCCAGGTTCATCTCGTTGTCATCAACAACAAGAATGCTTGCAGAAGGAGCATACAGACCAACTTCATTGAGATCTATATTTTTGAGATAATTTTTTACCGCATCACTGAAATCACCGATGGGGGAAGCCTTTACCACCTTCTGAGGTATGGTGACGGTAAACTCGGAGCCTTTACCGTACTCACTTTCAACGGAGAGTTTACCGTTCATCATCTCAAGAAGTTTATTGGTGATATGAAGCCCGAGACCTGTGCCCTCAATATTTCTGTTTTTCGTAACATCAAGTCTCTGAAAACTCCTAAAGAGCTTTTCCTTATCTTCATCCTTGATCCCTATACCGGTGTCAGTTACTTTTAAGATAAGTTCAACGTAATTACCCTGCATTATCGATTCGGAAGATATATTTACATCGACATGACCTTCACGGGTATATTTCACGGCATTATTGATGATATTGAGCATGACCTGCCTGATCCTTATCTCATCACCATGCAAAACAGAGGGGATCGTTTCGGAAACATTAAAATTGAATTCAAGACCTTTTTTTACGGCTCTGTGTCTCGTCATATTAAGGACATCATTCAATACGGAGGCAACATCATAATCAACGGGAATTATGTCGAAATTCCCGGATTCGATCTTACTCAGATCAAGGATATCGTTAATGATGGACAAAAGAGTATTCGATGCACTCTTGATCTCCAGGGCATAATCTCTTATCCTGCTTTCTTTCGTATCCCTGAGGATCATTTCGTCCATGCCAAGGATACCATTCAAAGGTGTTCTGATCTCATGTGACATATTTGCAAGAAAATCATCTTTTGCTTTTGCCACATGCTGGAACTCATTCGCCTCGACCCTTATTCCGATAAGCTGCTTTATTGTGTGGATCATGGCACAGATTATAAATCCGAAAAGACCTATGGACATGAAGAGCCCGGAAAAAACTCCGTTATGCGCAAAAAGGAACATACCCATCTGCACAACAGCGCTGAAGGCAAAGACTACAAAACCGTATATTACAAAGCGGTAAGAAAATGCATTCCCCCGTTTGGCATCTAAAATAATGGTAGTGAACATGAACACAATGGAGATCAAAGCACATAAAGCCGCAAATATAAAACTGCTGCCTATTTCCATTTTACCGAGTACAAAAAGACCTCCGCAGATAACAAAATCCGCAATCTCTATCATTCCGGGGATGAACAAAACTTTTGAATATCTTCCCTGCTGAAGGGAATCAACCAGGATTATGAAGGGAATCGGCAATATCAAAACCATCAGATAAGGAATATCCCCCATAACCGCAAGATTACGGGTATAAAGCTGTCTGAATACGGAATTGGAAAGAACCCAGCATGCTCCGAGAATAATACCGAGAGAGAGATGCTCCATTTCAAGATATTTTTTATGGATCAGACGATATGATAATGATGCTATATAACAGATGACTCCAAGTATGATTATCGCAAAGCCGACTAACAGTTCAAGGCCGTAACGCCTGAAGAGATCAGCAAGTATTCCAAGCCTGGTACCGATATAGACTTCATATACCATGCCGGAATTATATCCGTAATTTACAAGAACTTCTTTTCCCGCATCTTCGGGATAGATCGGAGCAAAAATATAACATTCAGTGGATCTGTCACCGAAAAAGCCAAAGTCCTCAGGAGCAATCTCCGATCTTAACTCCCCGCCAACATAAACGGCCATATCCTCACCGCGCAAACACAATACGTTATAATCCTTATTAAGCACATCGGGAAGATAAGTCTTTAATACGATGTTGCCGTCCGCTTTTCCGGGAAGTTCAAAAGCGATCTCACTTCCGTCTTCATTCAAAATCACCCATTTATCACGGGGCAATTCATCGCATATATTTCCGCCAAAAGGAGAATCAATAGGAAAAAAAATCTCCCCCAGGACAATATATGCAAATACCAGTATCAGAATTATCGAAAAAATATTTTTTATATATTTCATCATCTTTCATATTTACTTAATCTTAGGTTCGTTCTTCTTTTGTGAATTCTGCGTTTTAGCTCTTTCTTTGTTTTGGCGGCTTATGCGCTTTTTCTCGCTGTCATCCGCTCTCTTCTTAAGATCATCCCATTTTATCTGTTTATGCCTTTTTTCTTGCGCAGTTCTTTTTAGTGCATCGGCTTTCTGGGGATCAACAAGCTTGATAATGCCCATAGCACCGGCAAAACGGTCTTTTCCGGTATCGGAACTCTGATCATTTTTCAGCTTGTCTTCATTTAAATACTTACCGCACAGTTCAGAGATCTTTCCATAATTTTCCGTAAGCTTATTCTTCTGCTGTTCGCTCAGATCTTCTCTGCCTCCCAGATCCTTTACGGTCTTTAAGCAGGCCATCATATTTTTATATTCATCGCTGTTGGTATGGAAAAGGTAGCCTTCCTTAGTCTCCTCCATCATGTCATACAACTTTGTTAGATTGTAGTTGAAAACCTTATCCCTTGCTTTTTCCAGGAGTTTTCTCTGTTCAACCATTTTCGCCGCGGTATTTACAGCACTGTGCTTTGTATCTACGTATTCAGCCAACGGCTCCATATATGCGCGTGCTGCCCTTATCTGTTCCTCAGAATAACCGCTCTTTGCCTGATCGAGATGCTTTAACAATCCTGCTTTTCGTGAAAACTCTTTATTCTCATGCACGAAATCTTCAAAGAATTCTTCTTTTTCCTCAGGAGAAGCAAAACCATCCTTCAGCTTTTGTTTGCAGCTATCAGACAGATCCTTTATTCTTTTTACATCATTATTAAAAGGATCAGCAAGTTCCCTATAATCCATACCGTGTGATGCATTATCCTTTATGGCACCGCCCACCTCTGCAACATATGCGGAGAGGACCATCGCTTCCTCACGGGTCATAAAGCCTCTAAGTTGCTGTCTCCTTGCCTGAATATCGGATATAAATGCATCAGCTCCGTATCTGCCATCACCATGAAAATCTTCAACAACGATTGCGGCATCTTCGATGAGTTTTTCATCAGCTACCCGTCTGTCATTAGCTAATTTATCCTTAATGGAATGAATCCTCTGATCACGTTCTTGCTCGTTAAGCTCAGCAAGTGCCCTTCTCCTTGTCTGAAGCTCTACTTCCAGCCGGCTTTCAAGTCCTTTGCTGATCTGGTCAGGGTCCTTCTTTACTGACTCTTTAAAGAATGCCTTGAGATTTTCTTTATCGACTTTTTTAAGTTCTTTGAATGCGTCCTCAAGCTTTTTAAGTTTTTCATCCTCTCGTTTTAATGATTCAATGGGATCAGGCTCGTCTTCATTGCCCTCAGGCAGTGCATAACACTCAGCATAGGCATTGAAGAAATCCATCACCTTCATACCAGCCTCATAAACTTCGGGAGAATTAACTCTTATAGCTTCAAGGTCCTGGGAAGAAGGGATCTTTCCCGAAAAACGGTTGATAAGCAAATAGATAAATGCAGTGCTCTTATCCTCCATATGAAGATTTGCACCATTTACATCCGATAACCCTCTGGAAACCAGAGTATCATACACTCTTAAATATGATGCAAGAAAAGGCTCCTTTTCAATAAGATTCTCATCGGCAAGCATTTCATCCGTCAGTTTTTTTGATGCTATGAGAGAATCAGTCACAAGCTTAACATTTTGATCCTCAGGATTCAGATATCTGGCATTTGAATCGGATGCGGTATCAATCCTCTCGCTACCGTGCATAAGCTTTAAGAGATAATTATCTGGGCTTACGGAAAGGATATGAGCCTGAGCGGAATTGTCATCTATAGTTTCCCTATACTTATCAAGTCCAGGAAAAACATTTAATGAAAAAAACATGTCAATGAAATTTTGTACATTTGAAAGCGTTACATTAGGCATACCTTTTACCTCACTTATAATCCTTTATATCCGTTATTTTTCGTAATCAATCAGCCACTTACATCCCTGACTGACCCTGTCCTTAAGTTCATCAATCCTCTTCTCATGACTTTTAATCTTATCTTCCTGTTCATTCACTTTTTCTTCAATCTTTGAAATCTCGGAATCAAGAGATCTGCTGCACAAGAAAAGCATTAATACGATCAATGCAAAAATGACAGTAGAGATACACAGAACAATTATCAGGTTAAAAACGGTATAATGATGGCTTTCCTCCCAGGCATCGTAGTCGATCTTACGTTGTTCTTCCCTCGCAAGAGCCGCTTCATATTTTTGCTGGTTAGTGTACCAGGATGAAAAATCATTAAAGTTGATATTCGAATTATACGGATAATAGTTAAGAATACCCGATGTGTCCGAAGTTTCATTTGTCTCATACTGACTGAGATCCTCAGCTTTGGAATATGGATTTCTCGTGGCATACTTATAACCCAGGAATACGATCAGGCAAAAGAACAGATAGCAAATAAACGTCCTGATAACAGCTTTCTTAGGGCGTACCCTGGCTGGAGAATATACACCTATAATATCTCTGTCCCTGACATATTCTTGAATCCTCTCCAGTAATCTGTTTCTCTCGGCTCTTGGAGTCTCAATCTGCTCCTTCTCGTCTACATATTCATGACCTGCGTCAACAACATCCTTCATGACAGTAAAATACTCACGATCCTGAGGCTGGGATGACTCTATCCCTCTGCAGATCTCTTTGGAGACCGACTCATGGTTGATCTTTGAATACAGATCCAGATAGCGGAGATCTTCGGTCTTGGTTATGTTCATTGATACAAGAGCCTTGCCGCGAAGAGCTTCAAAGTTATCAGCTTCTTTATCCAGCATAAAATCGTAAGCCCTGTCAGCCGAACTAAACTCTTTATTCTTAAGAGCCTGGCCGGCTATGTCCAATACGTTCTCTTCACGAAAATATTCATAGTCAAATGAACCACCACAGAAGGGGCATTCATACATCTGACGTTCTATATTGACAGAGAGTTGTCCTCCGCATGTCGGACAGATATGTGCTTTAATATCGTTCATTATTGTCAATTCATCCCACTACGTGTTTTCAGTATCATTGAATTATTCTAAATTAATTTTAACACAAAAATAGCCGCCATGTTTTAACAAACCAGGCGACTATTTAATAAATGCGGAAGGCGGGACTTGAACCTTTTTAGAAACTCCAAAAACTCAGTAAAATAGGAGGTTTGCACGCTCGTCAATTTGTTCAGACCACCTTCATATCATTTTCAGACCACTTATACAGACCAAAAGGTCTGTATTTTTTTGCACATTTTTAAGGAGAACTATGGCAATTATAAAGAACAAAGCAACCGGACAATATGAAAAGATATCTCAGCACATCATGAGGGATAAGAATCTGTCTCTTGCCGAAAGAGGCATGCTGCTAACCCTTCTATCACTCCCAAATGACTGGAATTTTTCTATAAAAGGGTTATGTGCGATCATTCCAGACGGAAAAGCAAAAATTTCAGCCACATTGAATGGTCTGATAATTCTAATTCACCGTGTCCCGAAAATCGGGATACCGTAAAACGGGATACCGAAAATCAGTCACAATATAATACTAATATATCTAATACTAATAAATCTAATATAAATGAATGCAAGGAAAAGAGGAAAAGCACATCAGCATATTCAAAGCATAAGTCCGGTAGCTTCTTCGATTTTTCGCAAAGGGATATTGATTTTGAGGAGTTGGAACGAAAACTTGTAAAAAGTTAAAGTATAGACATCATAAGATTCTCTATGAGTTCAACTTTAAGCCCCTCTAAGTTTTTATCAATTTTATCTATAACCGAATAGTATGATTCCGTATACTCCTTACTCAGAACGGCATATACTTTCTTCTGCGGTTTTGATGTCACCTCACGAATATCCTTTTTCAGTAAAGTATTGGGAACATTTAGTTTTGTATGCAGGTCTTTCACAAAGCCTATACACGCAAGTGTTGTACCGGCCACCTTTTCAGTAAATAATTTGGGACCTTTATCGGTGAAATCTCCAATCATAGCCGCTTTATGGCGGATATCCATCATACCTTCTATTACCTCAAGTTTCTGATCGGTGGATCCGTCCTTTGCCATATAGAAATCATCTTCTGAAAGTCTTCCGTCAAGACACTTCTCATAAAAGTGTTTTGATGATTTAGTGGTTTTAGTATTTAGTCTGACTCCGGTAAGATGGAGAAAATTAGATTTATGAAAAGCAACCTCATAACATTCAAGACAACCAATGGAATCAATCTTTAATTCCAGTTCTTTTTTTACATTAGATGGCACCCCATATATAAATGCAACCTTACGATCCTCAAGGTTATCGTGATAAGCTTTGGCCGCTTTTGTTATGATTGATATTGCTTTTTTCTTATCCATTAATACTCCTTACATAGATTTAAAATGGGAATGCCATTGCCGTAGCAGTGAACATTCCCATTTATTGGTTGATTTTTCCGTTGTCTGCCAACCTCCGGCTCCTACGTCCGAAAATATCAGGTTTTTCCGTTGCCTGCCAACCTCCGGCTCCTATGTCCGGATAATCTATCAGATTTAGGTGTCAACCCACCAAGGCATTCGCCTCATTTAATTACATAATATACTGATTATGCCTTAAATACAAGACCTTACCATTATGATTCTTTCAGATCATTTTTAATATCATCTATGATTTTTCTATAAATGCCGGGATAACCGCTTTTGTTAACCGGATAAAACCTATACATTATATATACAACACGGGAATATGATTTTGTATTTATACAATATCATATTCCCATAAACTGGATTAATAATTTTTACGGAGAATAACCGGTCTAGCATTGAAAAAGCCCTCAGTTTAGGCATTCAGACAAATTCAGACCGGTTTTTAGGTAAAGAAAAAACCTCGTAAACCTAATGTTTACGAGGCTTTCACCGATGCGGAAGGCGGGGCGCATGACGTCCAGTGGACGTCAGAATTGCGCCGACCGAGCGGCACTCCCCAGTGCCGCGAGATATGAACCCGCCGGGGATCACGGAACGCCCTCGGCGTTCCGAAATAGAAAAATCCCTTGAGGATTTTCCTCAAGGGATTTTCTATTTGGAATGCGGAAGGCGGGACTTGAACCCGCACGACCTTGCAGCCACAAGAACCTTAATCTTGCTTGTCTACCAATTCCAACACTTCCGCGA
>ONTX01000270.1 GCA_900320825.1 uncultured Lachnospiraceae bacterium
ACGATGGAACCCATTCAATGATAAAGGAGCAGGATATCAGTGAATCCACCTGCTACCGTTTCAGACTTTCATATGACAACCTTGATGGAATGGGTGATTACCGTACCGATATGCTTACCTATGATGACGGAACCGGAACTCCCCAGCCCGTCATTGAGCCTATGATCCAGTATTATGCTTCCGGAACTCTCCGGACTATCGGCGGAATGACTCCCGCAAAATCCACGGATGTTCCTGATCCTTACACCAATCTTGGCGATAATGATGTCAGATACGTATATGATACCGGAGAGATCCTGATAGGAGCAAATATCTATAATGACCTTATGGCCACCAAGGATGATGCCACAACAGGAGATAAGGACGAATCCCAGATTCTCATAACCTATCAGAAGACTAAATTTGCGGCAGAAGATCTCCGTCCCCAGCACTTTTTCCGCTGTGCTTCCATGGAGGGTTCCGTTGATACAAGCGGTAATTTCTCAGTAGATTCTTCAACCCTTATAAGGTATAATGAAAGTTACTTAGATACGACCCTTGAAAGGCAGTCCATCGAGTATGATGTGGGATTCAATACCACCATCAGAGTCAATTCCACGGCAGACGAATGCTTCAAACTCGGTATCGGAAGAGAGATAGATGACCTTGTAAATGCTATGCAGGCGGTTGTTAATCTTGAGACCACCATCTCGGATATTGAGAAGAAGATGAGCACCACCACGAACCAGACAGAACTTGATATCCTTCAGGGCCAGCTGGATGCCGCAAATAAGGCATTCACATATCAGAAGGATATTGCGCAGAAGAGATTTGAGCAGGGAATCACCGCAATGCAGGGATATCTCAACGATACCAGCCTTGCTATCACCAACAACGGAACCAGATCATCCAAGCTTTCCCTTATCGAATCAAGACTTCAGAACCAGAAGACCACATTCGAGACTCTTCAGAGCCAGAATGAGGACATAGATATCACGGAGGTTGCCATCAACCTCGAGAGTGCAAGCACCACATACGAAGCTGCACTTATGGCTACAAGTAAGATAATGCAGAATACGCTGCTTAATTATCTGTAAGGAAAGGAGACCAGACCATATGCTTATCAAGACTAAGATATTCGGTGATGTAGAGGTCAGCGATGACAAAATACTTCTGTTTGAGGACGGTATCATAGGTTTTCCGGATCTTAAACATTTCACACTCCTTCATGACGAGGAGAAGGGATCCGATGCCGGCATCAGATATTTCCAGTCAATAGAAGAGCCCGGTTTTGCAATGCCCGTTATGAATCCTCTCATGGTATGTGAGAATTACAACCCTCAGGTCAGCGAGGAGTTTCTTTCCAATCTCGGAAACTTAAGTGATGAGAACATCGTTGTTCTGGTTACCGTTACAGTACCCAGCGATCTTACCAAGATGACCGTTAATCTCCAGGGACCCATCATCATCAATTCAGAGGAGAAGAAGGGTGCCCAGATAATCGTCGAAGGTAATGAGTATCCCGTAAAATTCCCTATCTACGATATCCTTAAATCGAGAAAGGATGGTGAATAAGAATGCTTGCACTTTCCCGTAAAAAAGGAGAGGCACTGGTCATCAGCAACAATATTGAGGTGACCGTCCTCGAGATAAAGGGAGACCAGGTTAAGCTTGGAATCTCCGCACCCAGAGAGGTGCCCGTATACCGTAAGGAGATATATCTCCAGATCCAGGATGCCAACAAAGCTTCCGTTGCAGATGCTTCCGGAATGCAGGCACTCAAGGACCTCTTCAATTAAAACAAAATACAGGCTTTCGGGGCGGCTTAGGGTCGCCCCGTTTTCTTGACATTTGCCGTAAATACCGATAAAATGACTACTTGCACGTAGTGCTTTACAGCCCTAAAGGCAGAAAGGGGACCCTTTAAAATGGAAGATACCAATAAGCTTACAAAAGAAGGATTAAGACACTATGAGGACGAGCTTCATGACCTCAAAGTAAACAAACGTCAGGAGATCGCACAGAAGATCAAGGAAGCCCGTGAGCAGGGTGACCTTTCCGAGAATGCTGAATATGATGCAGCCAAAGATGAGCAGGGAAGGATCGAGGATCGTATCGCAGAGCTCGAGGAGCTCCTTAAAAATGCCGAGATCATTTCCGGAACACATGTAAAAGCTAAGAATATGTCCACCGGACAGACCATTGAATACAAGGTTGTAGGTTCATCACAGGCTGATTCACTTAATTTTATGATTTCCGATGAGAGCCCCGTTGGAAGAGCTCTTAAGGATGGAAAGAAGGGTGAGACAGTTACCGTTGACACCCCTGCAGGACAGATCAAGTTTAAGATTATGGATACTTGGAAGGATTAAGGTAGTATAAGTGGCAGACGTAAAAGCTCAAAATGAAAATAAAGCACCCGAAACACAGGATATCGGACAGCTTCTTAAGGTAAGACGTGAAAAACTGTCGAACCTTCAGTCTGAAGGAAGGGATCCTTTTGTGATCACCAAGTACGATCAGACTCATCACACCGATGATGCAAAGAGGCTTTACGAGGAGCGTGAAAAAGAAGTTCTTGCAGGATATGAAGAGCCTCATATCGAAAAGCCCGCGGATGATGCTGACAATGATACCGTCAGTGCATACAGGGCTGCAGTGAAGGAGGCCTATAATGCACGCCGTGCGCTTCTTGATGCATCTCCAGTAAATGTTTCCGTTGCCGGAAGAATGATGTTCAAGAGAGTTATGGGTAAAGCGTCATTTGCCAATATCAGGGACCTTAAAGGTGACATCCAGATATATGTATCAAAGGATGCGCTGGGTGACGAATCCTACGGTGATTTCAAGAAGTCCGACATCGGAGATATCTTCGGTGTTGAAGGATATGTTTTCAGGACCATGACAGGTGAAGTGTCTATCCACGCCACCAAGATGACTCTTTTGTCAAAGAGCCTTCAGATTCTTCCCGAGAAATTCCACGGACTTACCGATACCGATACCAGATACAGACAAAGATATGTGGATCTTGTAATGAATCCCGAAGTAAAGGAAACATTTATAAAAAGATCCAGAATACTTAAGGAGATCAGAAACTTCCTTGACGGAAGAAACTTCATGGAAGTGGAGACTCCTACTCTTGTGTCCAATGCGGGAGGTGCTGCGGCAAGACCTTTTGAGACGCATTATAACGCACTCGACGAGGATGTTAAGCTTCGCATATCCCTTGAGCTTTATCTCAAGAGACTTATTGTAGGCGGACTCGAGAGAGTATATGAGATCGGCAGAGTGTACAGAAATGAGGGTGTTGATACAAGACATAATCCCGAGTTTACACTTATGGAGCTGTACCAGGCTTATACCGATTACTATGGGATGATGGAGCTGACAGAGTCGATGTTCAGATATCTGGCTGAGACTGTTTGCGGAACCACCAAGATCACATATCAGGGAACGGAGATCGATCTTGGACAGCCTTTTGCACGCATGACAATGCTTGAGGCTGTTAAAAAGTACGCAGGCGTTGACTTCGATACCATCACTACGGACGAGGAAGCTAAGAAGATCGCAACCGAGCGTGGCATCGAGTTTGAAGACCGTCATAAGAGAGGCGATATAATCAATCTCTTCTTTGAGGAGTATTGTGAAAAGGAATTGATCCAGCCCACATTTATCATGGATCATCCCATTGAAATCTCACCCCTTACCAAGAAGAAACCCACAGATCCTTCAAAGGTTGAGAGATTCGAGCTTTTCATCAATACCTGGGAGATGTGTAATGCATACTCTGAGCTTAACGATCCCATTGATCAGAGAGAAAGATTTGCAGCCCAGGATGCCAATGCGGCAGCAGGCGATGAGGAAGCAGAGCATACTGATGAAGATTTCCTCAATGCACTTGAGATCGGAATGCCTCC
>ONTX01000012.1 GCA_900320825.1 uncultured Lachnospiraceae bacterium
CCGATCCAGTCGGTCTGCATCTTCTTGACCTTCTCCGGCCAGTCCAGCTTATCCAGTCCATCAAGAAGCCTGTCGGCATACTCGGTGATCTTAAGCATCCACTGACGGAGATTCTTCTTTGTGACGTCGCTGTGGCAGCGCTCACACTTTCCGTCAACCACCTCTTCGTTTGCCAATACCGCACGGCAGTGGGGGCACCAGTTAAGAGGCATCTCCTTTTCGTAGGCCAGGCCCTTTTTGAAGAGCTGGACAAAGATCCACTGGGTCCATCTGTAAAACTCGGGATCCGTGGTATCAAGCTCCATATCCCAGTCGTAAATAGCGCCGATCTGCTTAACCTGACGCTTTATGTTCCTTATGTTCTCAGCCGTAGAAATGCTGGGGTGCTGTCCTGTCTGGATGGCGTAATTCTCCGCCGGAAGCCCGAAGGCATCCCATCCCATGGGATGAACAAGATAGTATCCGTTCATCATCTTGTAGCGGCTCCATACGTCGCTTATAACATAACCTCTCCAATGGCCGACGTGAAGTCCGGCTCCGGAAGGATAGGGGAACATGTCGAGACAGTAATACTTTTTCTTCTTTCCGTCATCTACATTTACGGGATCCTTTTCCCATATGCCTGTCCACTTATCCTCGATCTCGGAATGATTGTAATTCTCCGCCATAACTGCTACTAACTCCTGTCTATATTTTTTCATGAAAAAATCAGCATTTATCAGTTTAATGCGGGGGGTAATTAAAGTCAAGGTTAATATGTTAACCACGGGACCATTATCCCCTGAAACAACATTATCCCCTGAAACACCATATCCCAAAAACACCTTAATCCTTCAGCCTGTACAATTCCTCGCCGTCATTTTCAGCCACCAGATCGTAGTTGTAGAAAACGAAATCCTTAACGTCCTCGTCGTCGAAATCCCACATCCTCTCGGAAATGATCCACTTGGGGGTGTGAAGTGTCAATTTTTTCATAACATCTATTTTGATCCTTGGATCCAGATGCAGAAAATAGGGAAGATTAACCGGGTATCTGTTGCTCGGAAGGCTTCCCGTGACCTCATAATAGATCATTCCCGATTCCAGGTTATAGATATCATCCCTCTCCCACTCCGGAACCAGTTCATAGATCTCCCGGCAGTCAAGCACCTGGTTTTTCCCTGTTTCCTCTTCATAGATCATTATATTTTCCATGAATTTATCACTGGTCAAATTCCAGTAACCATAGATAACTATCGCTATTGCAAGAAATATTGCAAAATCCCGTAGTTCAGGCTTAAAGTCAAGGTTCCCGGATTTTATAACACCGGTTACTCTGTGTGTAATGTCTATGATGAAATAGATCATCATAACAGAGAGCACCGGTATCTGCACCAGGAAATAATACAGATAGGGTGTTCCGAAATGCAGTGCTATAAACTGTATGATACCCAAGATGATCAAATATGATCTTCTCTCATCATCTGTTTTATCATCATGCCTCATGCAGAGACCATAGAAAACAGCGGAATAGCAGATAAGAAGGTTTAATTCCCAGTTAAGAGAAAAAGCTTCATAATAATCCGTTGAACGCTTAAAGGCGAAAAGAAATGAGCAATAGATAAAATCGGAAAAGGCGCCGTTCACGATAAAGTAGATGAAGATAGGCACCGTTACTATGACGACCCCAATGATAAACTGAATGGCGCAGTCCCTTAAACAAGTAAAATCCCGTGCTTTAATGAGAATTATGATTATTGTCAGGACCGACGCTGAAATAACAGCCGCTATAGTCACCTTGGAATATAGATAGACCCCGAAACCAATCCCCATGATACAGGCGGCTTTACCCGGGGGCAGCAAAGCCTTCTCCCTGTTCTTTATATAGTCAAGGGTAAGGTAGACCGCAGCCGCAGAAAAGGGCATAAACAGTTCCTCCACCGTATTTCCTCCCCAGATAAGGGCATAGGCGGTATAGTATGCCACAAGGAGTACTGCGGCAGAACCGATGCGGTTAAGAAACAGTCTGGCAGTCATCCAGATCAGGACCACAGACAATACAACAGAGATACACTGAATAAGGAAGATCCCTCCCCTGCCCTTGATGAAGAGCTGTCCGAAAGCCTCATAGAAAAAGAGGGAAGGACCTTTCAGATCAAAGTAATCACGGTACGGCACCTTGCCGCAAGTTATTGCCCTGCCCATAAGGGAATACCAGGAGCTGTCATATCCGTAAGCATAGGGATAGAGCGGACTTGTCCAGCTGCTGCACTGGAAGATATATAGTATCCCTGTAAGACCAACTATAATATATTCAATTATCCTGTTCTTTTTTGTATCCATATGATGTTGGGATCAAAACACGATATCCGGAGCGTTTCAACGGGGCACTGATGCGCTCGGCGCATCAAAACGTGTCCGC
>ONTX01000487.1 GCA_900320825.1 uncultured Lachnospiraceae bacterium
CAGCAGGGATACCATCGTTGATAAGATAGCATTTAAAAAGACCGCCAATCCCGAAACCGGAGAGGTCAAAAAAACCAGGGGAGAGATTGGCGAATACCAGATAGATATTTACTTAAGACAGGCCATGCATATGGAGATACCACAGCTCCAGAGAGCACTTGCCATATGCGCCGAGGCCGATGCCGCATTTAAGAGCGGCAAAATGAACGACCGTATCGCGGCAGAGACCCTTATGGTAAGGCTCTGCACCCTCAGAGGCTGAGAGGCACCATTTTGAACATCGTACTGTTTGAACCCGAAATACCATACAATACCGGCAATATCGGAAGGACCTGTGTTGCCACAAATACAAAGCTTCATCTTATCAAGCCCCTTGGTTTTTCGCTTGATCAGAAGGAGATAAAAAGAGCGGGACTTGATTACTGGCCTCAGCTTGACTATGAAGTATACGAAAACCTGGATGATTTCCTTGAAAAAAATGATCATCCTCTTATATGGTATGCCACAACCAAGGCTCACAGCGTATATACGGATGCAACATATGCACCCGGAGATTATATAATGTTTGGTCCCGAGAGCAGGGGAATTCCCGAAGAGATACTCTGCAAACAGGAAGACAGATGCGTCAGGATCCCCATGTTTGGAGATTCCAGATCCATCAACCTTTGCAATTCCGTTGCCATAATCCTTTTTGAGGCACTACGCCAGCAGGGATTTGAGGGACTTAATACAAAAGGAGAGCTTCACAGACTCACCTGGAGTAAATAATGCGTTTCTGCCGCTATTCTTAAGCGGCCGCGTTACACATGGGCGATCGCCCGGCTTTTCACTTTTACATGTAAATAAATAAAGGGGGATCTATGAGAAGACCGCTTGCGTTTTACTGCGCGCTGGTATTTATTTTCGTGTTCCTTTTATGCCTTTTTGGGGTGCTGCCTTTTAAAAGGAGTCCCAATCTTCCTGAAGACGGGGAATATGTCACGGCAGAAGGACGCGCGGAAAAAATCATCGGAAAATACATACTTTTTGAAGGGGATGTAAACGCCCTGGACGGACTGTATCCTGATGTACGGCTTTTGGTTTCTTTTGGGGATGATAACGAATACGTGAATCTCGGAGAAAACATAGTGCTGAAAGGGAAGATCAGGCACTTTTCCCATGCCATGAATCCGGGACAGTTTGATGCAGAAAGCTACTATACCTCAAAGGGCGGGGATGCTTTTTTGCGGGACGCGACCCTTATTAACAGAGACGGTGGCAGATACGTGATAAAAGAGGGCTTAAGACGCCTTAGAAGTACTCTTGAAAAAAGGCTTTATGACATATGTCCCGAAAAAGAGGCATCGGTTCTCTGTGACCTTCTGCTGGGGGATAAGGAGGGAATAGATGAAAAGACGGAGGAACTTTATAAAAACAACGGGATAGCCCATATCCTCAGCATATCCGGGCTTCACATATCAATACTTGGCATGGGGCTTTTCAGGCTCCTCAGAAAGGGAGGAATGATGCAGATCCCGGCAGCCATATTAAGTGCCCTTGTCCTTGTACTCTACGGGATAATGACCGGGATGAGCGTCTCAGCAACAAGGGCCATAGGGATGTTTGTTATCAGGATGTTTGCCTATCCGGCAAAAAGAACCCAGGATCCCGTCACAAGCCTTATGCTTATGGCAGCAGTCGTTTCCGTCATTAATCCCGGAAATGTCACAAGCGCGGGATTCTTACTATCCTACGGCGCGGCTTTTGGAATGATAGTATTTTTACCTGCTTTTGAAGCAGTTGCGGCATCGGTGCGTCCCTTGCAGATGCCTTCGGATAGATCAAGGCTGCAAAATATAAAGAGCAGGGCAGCAGGTTTGTGGGAAACTGCATGCAGGGCTTTTCGTGCAAGTTTTGCAGTCACCCTGTTTACTCTTCCTGTCCAGCTTTACTTTTTCTACAAGGTCTGTCCCTACAGCGTGTTTTTGAACCTCCTTATCCTGCCCTGTATGTCACTTCTTGTTTTCTGCGCCATGATCAGCTTGATCCCCGGGCTTGGGATATGCGCATCCGTAAGCTGTATTCTCCTGGATTTCTTTGAGATCCTGTGCAGGGGGGCGGAAAAACTCCCATTTCACACCTACTGCCCCGGAAGACCGGGCAGGCTGTGGATCGTTATTTACTACGCCTTCATCCTCCTGGTCACACTGTACGGATACCTGATCCTTGAAGTCAGGAAAAGGGGCCTGGCGGAATACGGGATCTTTTTCGATAAAAGGGGAGTAATGGGGCTCAGAAGGCTGGAGAAGATGGTAAGAGGGGCGGATGGAGCCGTGCACGTGGTCAACGTGGGTGCCCGGTCAAACAAGTCAATAAGACCCGCATCTGTACATCTTTTTATGGCCTCGAGTCTCCTTCTAATCTTCACGGCATTTCCTCTTCCCGCCAAAAACACATCCACACAGCTCTACGTGGGTCAGGGCAATTGCAATGTAACCGTTACGGATGCCCGGGAAGTCTATATCTTCGATGGCGGGTCATCTTCGGAGAAAAGCGTGGGAGAGTACACTATCCTGCCATACCTGCGCTATATGGGACTTTGTGATATAGATGCGGTGTTTATCTCACATTCGGATACGGATCATATAAGCGGAGTACTGGAACTTATTGAAAAGGGGACGGAGTGGGGAGTTGCCATTGGCGCAGTTTATATCACCCGGCAGATGGAAGAAGACGGAACTGAGAACACAATGAATCTTCTGAGGGCATGTGAGGCAGCAGGCGTAAACGTCCATACGTTAAATGCAGGTGCTGAGTGGAACAGCGGAAAAACACATTTTACCTGCCTTCACCCGGCTCCGGACTATATCCCCGAAGACCCTAATTCCGGATCCATGTGCATCCTTGCGGAATTTGGCAAATACACCCTTCTTTTCCCCGGAGATGTGCAGGGGAGCGGGGAGGATGCACTGACAGAGACGTTTGCAGACATGCTGAAACTGAGAAATGAGGACATCCACCAAAAGGATGATACCGGTGGCAGCAGGCGTCTTGATGTCTATATCACAGCCCACCACGGGTCTGCCGGCACCACAACAGGGGAATTCCTTGATGCAGCCCGTCCCCGCCTTGCCATTAACAGCGCGGGACTTAATAACAGATACGGCCATCCTGCACCTGAGACCCTCGCACGCTTCAGATCTCACGGCACTTTGTACCTTACAACCTACGAAACCGGTGCAGTGAGGATAAGTCTTAAAGGAAGAAAAATTGAATTTTTAACGTTTAATCCTTACTGACAGATACCCGATGTGATTAATGGTTTTGTGACAGATAATTTGTTATAATTTAAAGGAGTGTAAATGGCTAGAATAAAATATTTTGAGGAAGAACGTATCGCAGTTTATATTTATGGAGAGAGATACGGAAAACATCACGAAAAGCACCTTCTCGTTATGAAAGCCGATGAAAACTGTGAATATGGTTTTGACGGACAACCACTATCATGTTCTGTGGCTTTGAAAAATAAGAGAGATCGTGAAGTGTTGGCCAGTTGGATTCTGTTGAATCGTGAAAAATTGGAAAAAGCGTGGGATGATATCAATAATGGGATTAATCCCGGGTACATAGATTGAGGAGGTTTAATATGCACAGGGCAGTAAGTGTAAAACCTATGAAAAACTATATAATACTGGTTAAGTTTGATAATGGTGAGGAAAGGGTATATAACTGTTTTCCTTTGATCAATGACAGTTTGTTTTTTAAGATTTCGGATATTGAATTTTTTAGAACAGTTCACGTTGATGATATGGGAGTAGTATGTTGGGATGATTCTACGGATATAAACCCTGACATTCTGTATGAAGAGTCTGAACCTGTTTCGGATTTTTCTTTTGCCATTGCGTAAAATACGGGTGTTATTCCTTGAAGAACCCCCCGAAAATTGATAAAATAAATAGGATGTGCAGGCGAAGTAATCGCTTACATAAATCGACTTGATGAAATGGCTGAAAAAAGCCATAGAAAGAAGGAATCATGGCTGAAAAAGAAAAGAAGACAGTAGCAGCTGCCGAGAAAACAAAAGGTTTTGTGGCAGAGTTCAGAAAATTCATCATGAGAGGC
>ONTX01000044.1 GCA_900320825.1 uncultured Lachnospiraceae bacterium
CGGCTTGATCCTTGCTGCGGTGTACAGCACGTTTATTATGCTTGTCTATTTTTCACAGCTGACTACGGTAAATAACGAACAGCTGAATGAACAGGCAGCGAAGCTGTTAGAATTCAACAAGTATGGGCTTATCTTCAACTACGACCTGCTCGGCTATGGTTTAATGGCACTTTCCACCTTCTTCACGGGACTTTCGATGAAGCCGAAGAACAAGGCGGATAAGTGGCTCAGAGCGCTTTTGATGATACACGGTGTATTCTACTTCAGCTGCACGTTTATGCCGATCACGGGAATGTTCGCAAGGATGTCCTCTGGCGGCGGCAACGGAATCGGCGGAAGGCTTGCTCTTGTTGTCTGGTGTGTATATTTTCTGCCTATCGGAATACTTTCATTCCTTCATTTCCATTCCAGCAAAGAATAAATGCTGAAAAAAGTCAGTTCGCAACCAAATTTAACAAAAAACAGCAAAATATGTAAGCTTCGCTTGATAGACAGGCGGAGCTTGCTTTCTTATAATTTAGAAAAATGTTAAAATATTTAGCAAAGGTGGTAAAATTATGAGAAAGACATACTTGGATAATATTCGCTGGATAACAGTAGTGCTGGTTGTCATCTATCATGTAATTTACATTTTCAACGGTGTAACTCAGCATGGGATCATCGGTCCCTTCAGCGAACATCAGCCCCAGGATACCTATCAGTACATCGTATATCCATGGTTCATGCTGCTACTCTTTGTGGTGTCCGGTATGTCAGCCCGCTACGAACTGGGTAAACGAACAGAGAAGGAATTCATCAGAGTAAGGACGAGAAAACTTCTTGTGCCTTCAACGATAGGCCTTCTGGTGTTCGGCTGGGTTCTTGGCTACTACAACATGCTGATGTCCGGTGCACTCGATTCCATGGGCAGTGTACCAAAGCCTGTTCTTTTCCTGATAATGGCAGTCAGCGGTTCCGGCCCTCTGTGGTACATTCAGATGCTTTGGCTCTTCAGCCTGATACTGGTACTGATCAGAAAGGTCGAAAAAGACAGATTCTATAACATCTGTGCCAAGGCCAACCTCCTGATCGTTATGCTGCTTGTCATTCCTGTATACGGAGCAGCACAGATACTCAATACACCTATGATAGTGGTGTACAGATTCGGCATCTACGGACTTGGTTTCCTGATCGGATATTTTGTACTGTCTCATGACGAAGTGATGGATCGACTCGGCAAAAACTGGCTGATCTTAAGTATTCTCGCAGTTGCAGCCTGTGTGGCCTTTGTGATCCTTTACATAGGTCAGCCTTATCCGGAGCACGTGGTGCTGGATACGATCATGTGCAATGTATACGCCTGGTTTGGAACATTGGGAATACTTGCTTTCATGAAAAAGTGGGGCAATTTTGAAAACGCTTTCTCAAAGTGGATGCGCAAAGAATCATGGGGCCTCTACGTATTCCATTATCTGATGATCGCGGTCAGCGGATGGTATCTGCATACACTATGTCCGTCACTTGCGCCTGTCATTGTATATCTGCTTGTTGCAACAGCTGCATTTGCAGGTTCCTACCTTCTGTATGAGATCATGAGCCGCATACCTTTCCTGAGATGGTGTGTTCTGGGAATAAAAAAGGAGAAGAAAGCATGAGTTTTGCGGATAACCTGATTGAATTACGAAAGCTTAACAATCTGCCTCAGGAGGATATTGCAGAGAAGATCGGCGTATCCAGACAGACGCTTTCAAAATATGAGACCGGAGAGTCCCTCCCCGATATAGAAAGGTGTAAGCAGCTGGCGGACCTTTTCGGTGTGACCATAGATGACCTTATCTCATATGAAAAGAATGATTCGGACAACCTGGGATTTGTCATACCGCCAAAAGGAAAACATATCTTTGGAATGGTCAAAGTGGGAGAAAAGGGACAGATCGTTATTCCCGCCAAGGCCAGAAAGATCTTCGATATTAAAACAGGCGACAATCTGATCGTTCTCGGAGATGAAAGTCAGGGAATAGCTCTCATTAAGGAGAAGGGACTCCTTGGACTTATCAACAGTGCGAAGGGAATTCCCGGCGGAGATATTACACAGGATTAATAACAGTTATACAGTTCGCGTCTCTCCCCCGGTCATACGGCTGGGGGATTTTTGCGTGGCGGGATGCCGGGAGGTTTGGTATAATCGTTGGAGCGGCATAATCGAAATTTGTCGGGGTGGAGCATGATGAGTGCTGGACTGAATTCCCTATAAAATTGCGAGAGATGTTGGTTTTATCGGGGTGTAGCAGGAGCGGCTCTGGACTGAATTCCCTATAAAATTGCAAGAAATGTTGGCTTTATCGGGATAGAGCAGGAAGGGCGTCGGACGGAATTC
>ONTX01000201.1 GCA_900320825.1 uncultured Lachnospiraceae bacterium
ACTCACTCCCGTACTTGCCGTTGAAGTTACCGATGAAGTCGGAAACTTAAACAAACTCTTAAAGGCACTTGACGAGAGCAATATAAATGTTGATTACCTCTATCTTTCCTTCAACAGACAGTCCGGAAAACCCATCATGGTATTCCATACCGAAGGTCCTTACGAAGTGGAAGAGTGCCTTAGGAATAAGGGATTTGTAATGACGGAGAATCTTTGATGAGAACCATGGAATTTAAAATGGAACGTCCCGGGATCCTTACTGAGGGACAGACCGTTTTGGTGTGGGAGGGCGAACTTCCCAGTAACTATTACTACACCATAGGCGTTAAAGAGGATATGTCCCTTGCCATGAGCCCCAACATCCCCTTCAGGGAAAGGCTTTTATCCAAAGAGGGCACAGTTACGTCCATAACAAAAAAAGACAGCGGATACTACGTTGTTGCTACCTTTGACGAGGAGGAACCGGAAAAATGAAGTACATTTCAACAGACAAAGCTCCCGCAGCCATCGGACCTTATTCCCAGGCAATCGTTACGGGAAACCTTCTTTTCGCATCAGGCCAGATCGCACTTGATCCCGCAACCGGAGCGGTTAAGGGAGAGAATATCTCGGAGCAGACCGAGACCGTATGCACCAATATCGGCGAGATCTTAAAGGCTGCAGGCACATCTTACGACAAAGTGGTAAAGACCACCTGTTTCCTTGCTGAGATCGCAGACTTTAGTGCTTTCAATGAGGTTTATGCAAAATACTTTACGGGTAAGCCGGCAAGAAGCTGTGTTGCCGTTAAGGATCTTCCCAAAGGGGTTCTCTGCGAGATAGAGATCATCGCCGAGATCTGATCACAGGATCTCGAATCCGATCCCTTTGGAAGTGAGAAATTTTTTGACGGTTTCGTCCCAGATGATATCAAGACTCTTGTCGGGTACGAAGGTGTCATAGGATGTTCCGGAAATAAGAGTCACATTTCCGTTTTCAAAGCGAATATTCAAGACAAAAGCCCTGAAGGCCTCTGAATGCCCCTCAGGGCTTTCTTTTTGCAAAAGTGCATTGGTTGCACTCCATCTGAGTAAAAGTGTCATCCTGAGGGATATGGGAGGGTTCTTGCCCTTAATGAGTTCGAATATGCGGGGACGGATCTGCGACCAGGGGATGAATTCCTCCGCCGGTTTTTCATCTTCATCCGAGAAAAAATCGGGATGGATCCTGCCCGAAACAGAATAGGTTACAGCTGTTATTATAGATGCTTCCTCAAGGAGAAAAGAGTCGAAGGCATCGGATGCAAGCAGCTTTCCCATGAAGTCTTTTGAACTGTCGACACTAAGAGATATCACTCGTTATCCTTCCCGGAGTTTTCCCTGATATACTTTGCGGCAGCGGGTGAAAGATGGATGGTGGAACCGTCCGTGGTCTTTGCAACACCCATAAACCCAACCGATGTTATATGGTTGCAGTTGACCATCATTTTGGATCCCGAGTATATGAATTCCGGGTGTCTGTCTTCCAGTGATCTTTTAAAAAGCCAGAGTTTTCCGATGCTCCGAAGGTCCCTTCCGTCAGTCAGATGGACCATGGTATCTTCACCGCTTTCTTTGGCATAGACCACATCCGAAACATTGGCGTATATGGTCTCCATCAGTTCCCTGAGCTCTATGGTGTCGGGAACGGAATCCTTCTGCTTTTTCGCTTCGGATATAACGGCTCTTAACTCATCAAGCTTTATGGGCTTATCAAGATACAGGATATCCTCCGGAAAACCCATCTTGCGGTAATCAACATCCGAACAGCACAAAACGAAGGGAGCTGTTGCTCCCTTGTCTTTGAGGTTCTGTACTATACCTGCCGTATCAAGCCCCTCCGTCCTGCATATGTCTATGAAAAAAAGATCATATGCCTTGGGGTGTGTCAGCATGACTTCGGGACTTCCGTAAGAATCAACGTAATACATCCTGGAAGAATCGCCCTCTTTGTCGGATTCCCTGCCCAGGAGTCTTTCCATCTGGTGCCTGTCGGCAAAATTGTCATCACATACCGCTATATGCATGGAAAATTTAACCTTTCAAAAAATACGGACGGATGTATTTTACACCCGTCCGAGTTTTTTATGAATGCTTTTTTAAAATTTATTTGTTCATCTCGAGAGGATCGAGGCCTGCTTCCTGCTCCTTCATTGCACGAACCTTGGAAGACAGACCGAAGAGATTGATGAATCCTTCTGCGTCGTGGTGATCGT
This sequence comes from uncultured Lachnospiraceae bacterium, assembly GCA_900320825.1. Classification (GTDB taxonomy): domain Bacteria; phylum Bacillota; class Clostridia; order Lachnospirales; family Lachnospiraceae; genus AC2028. Next base: position 2,234 of record ONTX01000201.1, read on the forward strand.
AGAGGTCTCCTGTTGTGAAGGATGCGATGGACTCGTTGTAAAGTGAGTAAGGAGAAGTCTCGCCTGCCTTGATGATATTTCCCTTGTAGAGCTTGAACTTAACTTCACCTGTTACATACTTCTGGGTTGACTCGATGAATGCCTGCTCAGCCTCACGAAGGGGAGTGAACCACTTTCCTTCGTATACAAGGCTTGCGAACTTTCCGCCGATCTCTTTTTTCATTGCATAGGTGTCACGGTCAAGGATGAGCTCTTCAAGCTGGTTGTGAGCCTCCATAAGGATGGTTCCTCCGGGAGTTTCGTAAACGCCGCGGCTCTTCATTCCCACAACACGGTTCTCAACGATATCAACGATACCGATTCCGTTCTCGCCGCCAAGCTTGTTGAGCTTGCGGATGATATCGGAAACCTTCATCTTTTCACCGTTAACCGAAGTGGGAACACCCTTTTCGAAGGTCATGGTTACGTATGTAGCCTTATCGGGAGCCTTCTCGGGAGTTACGCCAAGGACAAGAAGGTGATCGTAGTTGGGCTCGTTAGCGGGATCCTCCAGCTCAAGTCCCTCGTGGCTGATGTGCCAGATGTTACGGTCACGGCTGTATGAAGAATCTGCCGTGAAGGGAAGATGGATACCGTGCTCT
>ONTX01000370.1 GCA_900320825.1 uncultured Lachnospiraceae bacterium
CACCATCTCAAACATTCCGCTGTTGATCATCACAGCATACATGATATATGACAGATAAGTCAGTCCCAGGAGCAGCACGACCTCCGTTCCTCCGTGCCCTATGCCGTAGGATATGGAAGTTTCCCTGTTCCTTCTTTTTTTCAGCACCGTTTTAAAAGCAATAAGTCTTCCCGTCTCTTCAAAAACTCCGGGGAAAAGTGCCACCAGAAAAGCCCACAAAAGAGGCCTATCGTTTACGAAAATACTTATGGCGTGATCCTTCAGCCCCATAACAGTCGGAAAGATAAGAACATTCTGGATGCATTTTTCAATGATCATAGCTATCAGGACAAATACGGCGCATCCCGCCAGAATCGTTGTCACCTTTTCCTTTTTCTTTACAAGCCAGATGATAGCTATAACTATGGGAACGATGGTAAAAATCACCGTACCTATACACATGTATGCAATTGATGCACCTGGAATCTTCGAAAAAACCATATCTCCCCCTCATAATTCTTTTATCTCAGGATATGTTCAATCTCGCTTTCTTCCGCATCCGGAAGTATCTTCTTAAACTGTGCAAAAACTTTCTTGTATGATTCTTCCGGGGAACGCTTATAAACAGAAGTCTCAAACTTCTTTCCCATAAATTTCTCCGGAGTCGAATATTCGGCAATGCCCCATCCGTACCTGTTTCCCAGTTTATCCGTAGCATATACAAAATCGGAAATGATCACATAACACTGTTTCTGCAATCTTGTAACCGAAGTATCAAAACCTTTCCTTCCGTTTTTTCCATAGCCGCCTTCACGTTTAAGGTCTTTGGAGATCACGGGGCTCATCCCGTCCAAAAGTTGGAAAAGTTCTTTGTCATGGATCGAAGCCAGCCCGTCATCGTATCTTGCATCAAAGTCATATCCGTCCCTGCGGTAATTGGCAAAATCGGGAAACCATTTGGGGCTGATATACATTGCCTTTCCACGTAAGAATTTTCCGTATGCACATTTTGTTTTTTTGATCACAGGCCCTTTCCATTCCCACGCAGGCCAGAAATCATCCTCCGCATCATCGTACCAGCATCCCTGAGCAATATGTTCTTCTATGGAAAAGCCTTCTATCTCATTTGCAAAAAAAGGAACAAATCCCAGCTCGTCAATAGCTGTGATCAGTTCCTTCATTGTTCCTATTGTAAAATCGTCCGAAAAAGTCATCCGTCCCCCTCAAACCGCTTTCCAAAAGACGAGTTCTCAACCTGCTTTCGGATACATTCCCAGTCGGTACATCTGATATAGTTTTCTCCGGGAAAATCTGCATCAGCGTTCCAGGGTCTGTCATATACCAGAACTTTCAGATCAGGCAGATGCTCAAAAAACTTAAAGGCTGTGGGCGAATCTTCCACGGCAATATCAAAATGCATCTTGTAATAGTCTTCCAGTTCCAGGCTGAAATCCCCTTTGGAATAAAACTTATCCCGCCCGTACTTGTTGAGGCAGTATAATCTGATGCGCTCAAAACCATGTTCATCAAGCCACCTTCTGGATGCTTCATATGAAGAAAAGGGGCGACCGGTTATGATAGATACTTCATGACCCAGGTCCACCCATTCGTTTATAATACGCGAAGCACCCGGAGTCTCCTCATACGAAAGAAGTATCTCCGGACTGTGTGCTTTCTCCATCATCTCACTGTACTGATCATCCGGCAGCGAAAAAGATTTCTGAAGATCGAAATATTTGATTTTTTCATAGGGAATATCCAGACCAAACAGATCATTTACAAGCCACGAAAAATTACGAGCAGTCTCACAAAGACAATCATCATAATCAACGTATATCTTCATAATGATCCTCCGGGTCAATCGGCATCCGAACTTACCGTTCTGATCTTTTCGGGTGAGATATAATTAAAGAGCATTTCATCAAGTTCATCAGGGCGCACGGGCTTTGACAGATAATCCTTAAATCCCAGCTCCTGATACTCTTCCTTTGAACCGGCACCTGCATTTGCGGTCAGGGAAATAACCGGCGTATCCGCCGAAAGATTATCAGCAAGATCTTTCATTTTCTTCAATGTTTCGGGGCCGTCCATTCCGGGCATGAGATGGTCGAGGAGTATGACATCATACCTGTTTTTACGTACAAGCTCTATAGCCTCCTCGCCGGACAGGGCACTGTCAATATCTATCTTGGTATCCTTAAGCAGTTTCGAAACTATGCTAAGGTTCACATCATTATCATCAACAGCCAGGATTCTTGCACCCTCTGCGGTAAAGCGGGAGCGTTTCTTTTTGACCACGGTATTTTTCAGGCTGGTCCGGATATCTCCTATGGGCTTATTATCCTTCACTTCCTGAACCAGATCAAAACTGAATTTCGAGCCCTTGCCATAGGTACTTTCCACACTGAGGCGGCTTTCCATGAGTTCGAGAAGTTCCTTTGTTATGCTCATTCCAAGTCCTGTGCCTTCGATTGTGGCATTACGCTTCTCATCAAAGCGTTCATACTCTTCAAAAAGTTTTTCCCTATCCTCGGGCTTTATTCCTATTCCCGTATCCTTTACACAGATCCGTATTCCGACAGAGTCTGCAACATCCGAGATCCTTTTAATGATCAAAGTAACGGTTCCTTTTTCGGTATACTTAACTGCATTGGTCAGAAGATTTGTTACAACCTGCTTTATCCTCCTGACATCACCATACATAACGGAAGGAAGCGATTCATCTATTTCAAGCATAACTTTCAGGCCCTTTGTCTCAGCCCTGAGACGGACCACGTTATACATATCCTTTATAGCAGGTATAAGCTCATACTCTACAGGAGAGATGTTCATCTTTCCTGCTTCGATCTGCGAAAGATCCAAAATATCATTTACTATATCAAGAAGATTATTTCCTGCAGAACGGATGGTATCCGCATAGTCAAGGATCTCTTCTTCCTTAGACTCCTTGAGGATCATCTCGTCCATGCCCAGGATCGCATTGATGGGTGTCCTTATCTCATGGGACATGTGTGAAAGGAATGCAGACTTTGCATTACTTGCACTTCTTGCCTCATCTGCAACATCCAGCAATTCCCCTGTGATCTTGGCAAGGAAAGTCGACATCCTGTCAGAAAGAGACATAGTCCTGTCGTGATGGAGGCTGTCCACCGTCGGGTGCTCGTACTGCCCTTTACCGGTTCCATCTTCACCTTCCCTGAAACCTATGGCAAGATGTGCACTGTTAAGTATGCCGCCTCTTCTCTTGTGATAATAAAGTTCACAACCTCCATGCATCAGAGCATAATCCGGAGCTGTTTTTCCGAATTCGTCCCACTCGATATGTGCATCTTCCTTAAGGAAATTGATCCTGTTACCGCAAAGAGTTAAAAACAATGCTTCAGGCCCGAACTCTTCCATGGAAACCATTGATTCGCGGCTGGCACTTAAAACTTCATCATGGGATGCGAAAGTAAAGCGCAGGTTTTCACCCGGCTTTACAGTCATCATAAAATAAAGTTCCCCGTCCTTTCCGTACTCGATGGGGATCAGGCAGATGTTGATCCCTTCACGTTCAACAACAAAGGGAAACTCACAGATATTGCTTATAAAAAATGCATTGGGATATACTCCCAGATACTCTCTGTAAATATCAACAGCAGGCAGGGAAGAGATCTTTTTCACAACCGTCTCGCCCTTTGCCGGATTCTCTCCCAGTTCTATGGGAAGTTCACGTCCAATAGGATTCCAGCCAAGTGCATAATTGGCCTTTACCTTCAGTTTATCCCCGTAAAAGATGACAAAGACAAAACCGTCATAGATAACTTCATCACCGAAGGCAAACTCATCATTTGCCATTTCCTCACTGACCTGTTCGACATCCATCGAACCGTCTTCTATGTCGGCGGAGATCCTTTTATTTATATTTCTTATATTGGTGGTTCCGAACAAAACAACGTCATCATGTCCGTCCATGGCATTTTCCATGAACTTAGTGACATTGAGTTCCATATTACTGACAAGGAATTCCACTGCCTTAACGTTTTCTATGGCATCAAGCCTGTCCTTTGCCTTCTTTGCCGCACTTATTTCCTCTCCGGGCTTGCAGGGAATGGTAAGGACTTCAAATTCCGCATCATCGGAAAGAATGAGGTTAAAAAGAATACCTCTGCCTTCCGGCATAAGTTCCGCAACCAGCGTTTCCGATATTCCTGCTATCTTAAGTTCAGGATGATCATCTTTTTTGATAAGGCTTACCAAAGACTCTGCTTCCTTTGACGTAAGGCCAACCTCATAAAAAGAAAGAAGCGCAGACTTATGCTCCGTACCCGAAAGTACATCGTTTATCTGCGCAATTGTATTTTCTGCTTCGCTATAATCTTTGCAAAGGTATTTTTTCTGTATCATAAGGCATCGTTATCCTTTGTTTTTTGCCTTATCATTCTATCACACCAAAGCGTTTTTTACGATATAATCCTGCTTTTTTACTTTCTGTTTCCGGATATTTCCCGGAGATTGTCACTCCGGTCTTTTTGCAGGATCCACACCGTACATCTTCATGGCCGCCTTCATGAACACGGGCATCAGGATGAATATCAGGATAAAACCAACAACAAAACAGATAAGGAACGATCCCAGGAACATCCTTCCAAGATTAAGGCTTTCCGCAGGAGCTCCGTGAGCAATGGCCTGCTTGTATGCCATAAATACCATACAGAAGGTCATGAGGGGTGTATAGATAAGATCCGATACAAAACTTTCCAGGCATCGTGCAGGGAAAGAATGAGGTCTTAACTTAAATGCCCCCACTATTTTTTCATTTACTATCTTCATGGGGATCAAGAGTCCTATCACAATGGAAATAACAGTGCTTACAGCAAAACTTATAAGCCATGAAGG
>ONTX01000274.1 GCA_900320825.1 uncultured Lachnospiraceae bacterium
ATATATATCACGCTCGAGGTCCTTCGCATAATACTGAAACAGGAGCTCAAAGAGGCCTTTGGAATAATAGTCCGTTACGAAGGAATGGAACAGAATCGATTGGACACGCTCAGACTCATCCAGAATCGTTTTCCCATGTTTTTTCAGCGTCCGAATAAAGGATTCTCCAAGAAAACGCTGATAGGCCGGGAGATTATCCATTTTGATTTCATGTCTAAAGGCATTACCCCAAAAGTTACCATTATAGCAACGAATACCTATCTGAACTAAAGAAACTGCTAATATTGGGGCATCATTCAACGCACTACTGCCAGAAGAGACATTACGCAATTGGCAACGGGTATATTCAAGGAGTTCTTCATACTCTTCCTGTGAAACCGGAATATCCCCAATATAAAACTTTTTATCGAACTGCGCCTCAATACGCTTTCTGAGCTTCCTATAAATACGCTGTGCTTGTTTTTTTGGGCGATATGCAGCAGGTTTAGAAAACGTTTTGCCCGATGTTTCCCTAACATCTCTTTCTTTTTGTTTGGTCGTTTTTTGTTTGGGAATGGCGGAAGCACTTTTTTGAGTCGAAGCGGCTTTTTCTTTTTCTTTCTCCTCATGGTAAAACTGGTTATATTTTTCGATATTGTTTTTTAAGGAGACAAAAACCCGTGTTCTTGACACGGAGTATTCCTTGGCAATTTCATCTTCGGTGAGACCGGAAAAATACATCCACAGCCAGGTACGTGCGAGATTATCATCCATCGACTCGATGAAACGCTTTTTATAAGAATTCAATTTAGCCCACTGTACAGTGACTCTCTTATCATTCTCTGCCATAAGTTTCCATCTCCCGAATGGTTTTATCCCAGAACTGCAACTTCCTCAAATAATTATTTTCATAATTGAATTGTACTCAAACAATCTACCACTATTCTATCTGCAGGTAGCCAATTTACAGAATCCAATTCGTCCAAATGGAGCCATCGGGCTGCTTCATGCTCTAGCAGCTCTAGTGACCCTTCAACAACACTGCACAAAAAGCACTGCATATGGAGATGGAAAGAAGGATAATCATAATCAACTGTTATGAGCTCATCTCCTACAGAGATAACCGTATCCAATTCCTCTTGAATCTCACGAACCAGTGCTTTTTCCGGTGTTTCACCTGGTTCTATCTTCCCACCTGGGAATTCCCACCAGTCCTTATATTCACCATATCCACGTTGGGTAGCAAAAATGTATCCATCTTTCTGGATTATAGCCGCAACAACATCTATTGTCTTCATCATCGTAAATCACAAGACATTCGCTTTTGCGATTTTCAGCAACTTATCCACATCGGCCGGATCATTCACGACATGCATCTTCCGATGACAATTTGGGCATAAAGCCACAGTATTGTATATTGAATCTGCACCGCCCTTGGAAAGCCATACGACATGATGCGTTTCAAGATACGGTTTTCCCTTTGAATCCATAAACGGCGCAGGCTGTCGGCACAGCTCACACTTCCCCGCAGCTAGCACCTTCGCATACTCAGATACGCACGTATCACGGACAATAACTTCAGACATGCCTCCTATGTTTATCGAAGAAAAACTCTCAGAATCATGTTCAGTTTTCAAACCAATCTACTCTACGCTTACAGATCTTCACTGAAAAAGTCAGAATCTATACGCTTGACTTCATACGTCTGTTCCACAGCAACACCAAGATTATACTTGATCATCAATTTAGTCAGTTGATTTCCATCAATCAGAACAATGTTGGACCCCAACAGATTGGCAGCAAATTCCTGGGCATCCTTTGTGAACTCCGTTGTCGTAATGAAAAGTCCTTTTGTTGCTTTCTCACCCTGCAGAGCGCCCGCGAACTTCTGTACTTCCGGACGGCTGACCTTATGATCAGCAGACCATTTCTTTGCCTGGATGTAGATATTATTGAATCCTAGCTGATCTTCTTTGATTATGCCATCTATGCCGCCATCGCCGGTTGCTCTGGTAACCTTTCCCGCATCTTCAATGCCATATCCATAGCCCATTTTCAGAAGGAGTTTCACTACCAGAGTTTCAAATTCTGTCGGCTCCAGACTCATTACCATATCCATGAGCTCCCCGGCAAGAGACGCATTCATCTTATCAAATGCTGCGCTCATCATCTCCGTAGGCGTTTTCTCTTCCTCTTCCTGTTGGGAAGTTACCACAGGTACCTGCTTTTCACCAGTCGGATTAACCGTATGGAACTGTCGGAAAGAGTCATATCGATCGAGATATTTGAGATCAATTGTTTCACCAGATTGCAATGCTTTGAGTCCTTCCGCTGTAATCTGATAGCGTCCTCGTGTGGGCGTCGTAATTAACCCTGCTTTATCCAGATAGGTACGCGCCCAGTTGATCCTATTCACATAAGTCGCCTGTCTCTGGCTAGGCAACTGTTCAGCCATATCCTCCTCAGTCAGATTCATGTCTGCAGCAATTGTCTTCTGCACTTCCTTAGACTTATGAACATTGCCATCACTTACAGCTCTAAGGAAAGAACCAAAGAACTCATAGAATTTTGGTACCGCCATCATTACACCTCATTCAATCATGTAAAGTATTCTCATCTTTCCGATCTTTTTCTCTAATTAACAGTATTGTTATTTGCTTTCGATAGTAGTTCCCTATACTTTTTCTTCACACTTTCCGGTCCTTCTATCCTGATCATTCCGCCAAATTCGAAGATCCAGGAAAAGAAGGTCGGACTTACAGAAACTTCGGCTTCAAAGCGGAAGTGTTCCTTGTCCACCGGTTTTGTCTTTACCTTGTTGCCAAAATGATCGATCACCGTATTCATGGCACTGTTCTCACAAAGGAGCGTGACAGTCTCGTGATCCGCATCGAACATGCGGAAGGCTTTTTCGGCAAAGGCACCGATGCTATAGCCCTTCGGTTTTTTTACCGCGGGCTCTTCCAGGAGCTGCGGGGTTTCGGCGATCCGATCCACACGGAAAACTGCTATCTTTTCATGTTTTTCCGACCAGCCGACGACATAATAGAAGTCTCCGTTCCAGGTCAGGGTATATGGGCTGAGGACATAGGGTTCTCCCCCATTCTTCAGCTTCCGGCGCTTGGCTCCGCTGTACTCAAAATAACGGAA
>ONTX01000101.1 GCA_900320825.1 uncultured Lachnospiraceae bacterium
ACATATTTTAATATAAAGGGAGAAAAAGCGGTGAATCATAATAAAAAACACAATGTATCCGGAACAAGCGGATTTTTTATTGTTACAGTCGTGATCTTTATGTGCATCTGGGGGATGCTTCTTTTCTTTTTTCATTATGCAGGCATATTCGGTACGGACAGAATGAAGGGAAACGATACTCTTTTGTCCGTTCTGGAAATCAGTTACCAGGTTATCTTCCTTACAACCTCTCTTTTGAGCCTGCTTTCCGATAAAAGCGAGACTGTTTACTGGGAACGTTTTACAGAATATGTAATGGTCACTCCGAAATATTTTAATTTTATCGGTCTTTCTCTTCTTGGCTTTTTTTCACTTTTCATCCAGACTGTCTGTCTTGCACTTTCCTATATAACGGCTTTCTATATCAGCTTCGCTCTTGGTATAGTTATCATAATTTTTCTGTGGTGGAAGATGAGTTCCATTTTTTTCAGAAGGGATTACTATAAGCGTAAGCTGTCCATGCAGGATCTTACAAAAGAAAAGACGGATCTTTTGCGTGAATTTACTTTTGCGGCCATAGAAAATCATAATTACCGTACTGTAAATGAGAATCTTGATCTTCTTATCTGCAGGATTTCGAGAGATGACGGCATCACCGCTGATCTTAAGGAATATGCAAAGAAAACCCTGTTTCTGATCCTTGATTATCTTGACTCCCACAACCAGGAGGAATGGATCGGGGGCTTTATCGAAAACAATTCTGCCCTTATAAGAAAAAACAACGATCTTTGCTTTGATCTTATGTCCTGGATAATACGGGACCCTGAAAGAAAGGGTATCTGGACATGTTTTGTTTCATGCATTTTGGAGGAGGATGATTCCTTCGATTGTTTTCTTGGTAAAAAGTTCAAAAGCTTTACTGACAGATATCCTTTGCCTTTTACAAAGGGAAATGAGAAGTCTGACAAGTTCATGGCATTTCAATATGACACATCCGAAAACATGGAAAAAGCGAATGTGATCTGCGAAGAGTATGAGATATTTATCAGGGATTTTTCTCTTTTTGCATATGAGAATGATCTTACAAAAGAGCAGGAGTCTTTTCTTTCCCTTATTCTTAAGAACCCGGACATTTATAAAGCATGTCCGAAATGTTGCAACATCATTGATTTTTACGGTCAGTCGGATTCCGTTGATCTTGTGATAGATACCATAGGAAGCAGTGACCGCAGGTTCTCTTCATTTATCAGGACTTTTATCAACGTTGCATATACATTCCATTATCACGCGTCAATTGAGGATAAAAGGGATATAGAATGCGTTGCCGAAAAGATAATGAATGCATACGGTCAAAAAAAATATCATGACAGCAAATTGTCCTCGATCTATGATCTTTTTATGTCCAATTATCTTGATTTTTACTCAGAGACAAAGATCAAATATATGAAAAATCTTTTCAGAGCCGGGGATTTTGAAAAACTCGGGGAAGTCATATATTATGACAGTGCCACATGCTCCATGATAAGCGAATCGGAATGCAGTGACATTATGTTCAGGGTTTTAATATACATTAAAGATAATTATCTGACTCTAATTGTGCCGGGAAAAAATATTGAAGAAAGGAAAGAAGGCGGCGTTACAAAATACGATATCCGTCTGGATAAAGATAATATCCTTGATGATGTAAATCCTCACCAGATCAAGATAGAACGTATGCCTGATGAAAACGAAGTTTTGGAGATCATTGATTTTATTACTAACCTTCGCAAGGCTCTTGCAGAAGTCAATGATATTGAACTTACGGAAAAAACAGAAAAGTATCTTTCCGTATTGCGGACTTTCCCGATAATAAGGAAGAGCAAGTAAGGAAGAAAATAAATATGATAAGCGTTCTTGTAATAAACTGTATACTGCTCATTCTGTCCGCAATGGCACTTGTCATGGGTGTCAGCTTTTTCGTGCGTAACAGAAATGAGCGCGGACATATACAGTACTATATTCTTTTCCTGGGTGTTTTTTCTGCTGTCTGGTGCGCTATGTATGGTTGCATCGGCATCACCGATAAGCTTTATCTTGCGGGATATTTAAGAATTGTGGGTGTTTTTGCCGTAGATGCCTTTCTTGTTACCGAGGTTTTTCTTTTTTCGGGTCTCAGTAACCTGAGAAGATGGGTACTCCATCTTATACGTACTGTTGTGGTACTTGTTGCCATTGCGGATTTTACCATGTTTTCAGACAGGAGAGTCGATACATTTGTCAGGATCGGCAACTGGACAACATGGGAATCAAATCATGAGATGGATCTTGCAAGGAATTTCCACAGTTTTTTTGTACTTCTGTATTTTCTTATACTTTTTTCCATCGGTATAGTCTGGGCAAAGCGCAATAAGCTCCGTCGTCAGAAGAGATTCATAACTCTTTGCTTTATCTCCAATTTTGCTCTGATCTTTTCCAGTCTTCCCGATACATTCCTTCCGGCATTCGGTCATCATGCCGTTGCATCAAGCGGTATCGGTGCCGCTCTTTTGACTGTTGTTACATGGTACGGTGCAACCCAGCTGAATTCATTTAATATCGGAATGGGAACCGTATCGAAGCTTTTCTATGAATACATCAATGCCGGAAGCCTTGTCTTTGACATGGACAAAAGCATAGTAATGGCAAATCCCTATGCCCTTGAATGCGCAGGTACGGATGATTTCAGGCAGTGTACAATGGAAAGGCTCTTTGAACTTGAAGATGCTGATGAGATCTTTAAAAATGCCCTTGAAGATAAATACACAATAAGACTAGGCGGAAAAAATAACGATCGTGTATACTCCGTCAGCGTGAATGCTGCAAAAGACGATTACGGTGATCCATACTGTTTTATCTGTGTATTTATGGATGTGACAGATGAAGCAAATGCCATAAAGGAACTTGAAAAAGCAAACAATGCCAAGACGGAATTTCTCACTTCCATAAGCCATGAGATAAGAACTCCCATCAATTCCATGATGGGATTCAATGAGATGATCATAAGGGACAGTAATGAACCCGAGATCACGGGTTATGCCGATAATGCCATCAGGGCATCGAGACTTCTTTTATCCATAGTAAACGATCTTCTGGATATGGGACAGATTGAATCCGGAAGGATGAACATTGAAGAAGATAAGTACGATCTTGGAATGCTGCTTCATAATATCTATGATATGCAGCATCTTATGGCAACGGAGAAGGGTCTCACCCTTGATATATTTGTTGATGAAATGACTCCCAGATATTTGATGGGTGATGAAAAAAGGATAGGGCAGATCGTAACAAATCTTGTATCCAATGCTGTTAAATATACATCTGAAGGCGGAGTGAGTCTTTTTGCCGGATATGAGAATATGGAATCCGGACGTATAAATCTTATCATCAGGGTATCCGATACCGGCATAGGCATTCATAAAGAAGACCTGCCTTATCTGTATGACAATTTCAGCCGTTTTGACAAGAGTGCCAACAAGCATATAGAGGGTTCCGGCCTTGGGCTTTCCGTTACCAAGTCCCTTGTGGGTATGATGGGCGGAACCATTGATGTTGATTCTTCTTACGGAAAAGGAACCATTTTCACCGTAACCGTTCCACAGGATGTATTAGGCATCGAACTTATCGGAAATATCGATGATTACGGTGCTGCAGCTGTCAAGAAAAATGAACACGTATTTACGGCACCTGATGCATCAGTCCTTATCGTCGACGATAACAGCATGAACCGAATGGTATTCAGGGGACAGGTAAAACCTCTGGGAATGATCCCCGATGAAGCGGAAAGCGGCTTCAGAATGCTTCAAATGATAAAAGAGAAAAAATATGATATCATTTTTCTCGACCACATGATGCCCAAGATGAACGGCGAAGAAGCCCTCAGAATCATGAAGGAAGACTCAGAAGGCATCAATGCCCATACCCCGGTTATCGCTATGACGGCAAATGCCGGAAAGGGAGCCAGGGAAAAATACATCGGCATGGGATTTGACGATTATATCGGAAAACCCGCAGGTGCCGCAGATGTTTGTGAGATGCTGGAAAAATATCTTGATGAAAGTCTTGTGATCGAAGCGGGCGCATCTGTAAAGCCTGTAAGGAAAAACCATGAAGCACTCCCTGCCATCGAAGGAATAGACTGGACTCTGGCCCTGACTAATATTCCCGATATAAGGGATATGCAAGATCTTATCAGAAAGTTCTGCAAACTTTGCAGACAGGATATAAAGGAACTGGATAAGTACTTTGATGCCTGCGGATCAGGAGATGATTCACTTACGGAATACAGAGTCAAAGTTCATTCAATGAAAAATTCCGCAGCCCTTATCGGAGCAAAGCCCTTGTCGGAGATGGCCAAAGCTCTTGAAACTGCCGCATCGGAGCAGGATCTTGATTCCATAAGGGATTTTCACAAAGCATTTTGTCATGATTATGAAGCCATGGCCCAAAGGCTTTGTACACATTATCTTAACGAAGATGTCATATCGGATTCATCCATCGATACCGAAGGGCTTTTAGAGAAGATCTCTGCCATGGAAAAGGCGATGGAAGAATATGATACGGTGCGTTTAAACGGAATCGTATTTGAACTATCGGATCTTGCCTTTGAACCTGAGGCTCTTAAGGATGCCATGAATGAAGTGTTTGCATCGGTCAGAAATTTTGATCTTGAGCGTTTTGGAAAAGCGGTAAATGCCGCAAAGAAGATTATAACGAACGGGTAAATGATTTATGAGATTTGTTATTGCACAATGTCTTGAAGCGGGAATGAAACTCGGAAGGGATATAGTAAGCCCCAAGAGTGCGTTTATGCTTAAAAAGGGAGTCGTTCTTACGGAAGAGTATGTTGCTTATCTGGTCGATAAGGGCTATCTTGGCGCATACATAGTCGATTCCGATTCAGAGGATATAGAGGTTGAGGATCCCATTTCCTTTGACACATTAAAGGGGGGTATTCGGGCGGTTAAGGCCGGAGATGTGGAAGGCCTTATGAAATCCGCCAAAAGTATTGTGGAAGATATCTCAAGGATGGAGCAGATCAGCATAGATATTTTCGATCTCAGATCCTTTGACGACTATACATATCACCATTCCGTAAATGTTGCTGTCTATGCCGTTGCGGTTGCCATATATATGGGAATGTCCGAAGAGGAAGTCATGCAGATGTCCCAGGCTGCTATCTGCCACGATCTGGGAAAGCAGAACATACCCATAGAAGTTCTGAATAAACCCGGTAAGCTGACTGATGAGGAATTTAAGGAGATCAAAAACCATCCCCAGTATTCCTATAATATCATCAGCAGAAACAATGATATTTCGTCCAGTGTAAAGCAGGCGGTCATCTGTCACCATGAGAACGAGAACGGAAGCGGATATCCCTTTGGAAAAGAAGGAAAAGAGCTTTCCCTTATGACCAAGATACTTCATGCGGTTGACGTATATGATGCACTCATAAGCAGAAGACCTTACAAAAACCCTTATACCCCGGTTGAAGCTTTTGAATACCTGACGGGCGGTGTCGATATCCTCTTCAATGCTAATGTTGTAGAGGCTATGAAAAAAGTCATCCCCGCATATCCTTTGGGAACGGAAGTGGTACTTTCAAGTGGCGAAAGAGCACTTGTTGTAGCTCATACGGATGATCCTCTTCGCCCTATAGTCCGCACCATTCCCGATAAAGTGATAATAAATCTCAATATCAAAGAAAACAGCGGAATACTCATTGTATCCACGACTCTTTACGATGAAGAAGATACGGGCTCTGTAGAAAAGCTTAACGAAGACAGGCAGTCCGTCAAAGAACGTAAGATGAACATAATGATTGTGGACGATTCTGTTCTCAGTCTCCAGCAGACCGGAAAGATCCTGTCTGAGGACGGGTATAATCTCATAATCCTCCAGAGCGGAATCGCAGCCATGAATTATATAAAGACAAAGGGTGCGCCGGATCTTATCATCATGGATATAGAGATGCCCAATGTTAACGGAGTTGCAACGGTCTCATCCATAAGAAAAATGGGCTTTGAAGACCTTCCCGTAATCTTCCTTACATCAAAGAGCGATAAAGCGACTGTGCTTAAGTGTATGGAGGTTAAAGCCAAGGACTACATAGTAAAGCCCGTGCGTCCTGCATACCTCAGGGCCAGAGTGGCCATTGCGCTTGATGCCAGCCTGGAGCGTTGATTATTGTATAAGATAAAAAAAGAAAAAGAAAAAAACACCATCATTCTTCCGGCTACGCTGGATGCTCATTTTCCCCTGCTTAAATATATGTTCTGGAGCAGGGGATATTGCGTTGAAGAGCTGAAGGATTTTAACGAATTCGAGATAAGGCAGGAAGGCATGAAATATGCCAATCACGATATCTGTTTTCCCTATCTGCTGATCGCCGGTCAGACCATAAGAGCCCTTAAGACAGGAAAATATGACCTGAAAAGGACCTTTATACTAATGCCTACTGCCGGAGATGCCTGCAGGGGATCATGTTATATCGGTCTTATGAGAAAATCCCTGAATAAAGCGGGATTCGGTGATGTCAGGGTAATGACCCTTAATGTCCGTCATATAGAAGATGACATCCAGGTCAAAATGAACTTAGATACCGCCATAAGAGGACTTGCCGGAATGTTTTACGGCGATATCCTCATGATGCTTGCCAATCAGATAAGGCCCTATGAAAAGAATAAGGGCGAGACTGACGCAAAGTTTAACGAATGGACCGAAAAACTTTCCGCAGATATAAGGCTTGGCAGGAATATGAGTCCCGGCAATATAAAAAGGACCTTCGAAAAGATTGCGGCATCATTTGAGAAGATCCCTGTAAATGATACGAAAAAGACCGTTGTGGGTATCGTCGGTGAATTCTATGTTAAATACTGCAGGCTTGGGAACTGGGATATAGTGAACTATCTTGAGGAAAATAACTGCGAAGCCTGTGTTACCGGACTGTCCTGGTACGCCCTCTATTACATCGATTCACATAAGCCTGAGAAAAAGAATCCTGAAAGAGCCGGATTTGAGATCGTAAAAAAACTCATTGTAAGTCTTCAGGAATCCATGAGACAGACCATGATGCGCCACGGATTTAAGGTCATGAGTTCCTATAAGGACATGGATGAAGCTTCCAGAGAAGAAGTAAATCACAAATTCATCATTGGTGACGGCTGGCTCATGGGAGCGGAGGTCATCGATTTTATAAATAATGATATTAATAAGGTTCTTTGCATCGCTCCCTTCGGGTGCATGCCCAATGTCTGTGAGGGAAGGGGACTATATCCCTATCTTAAGAGAAGGTATCCTGAGGCGGGTATTGCGGTGGTTGAGACGGACATGAGCGGATCGGCCCTCAACTACTATAACCGTGTGCAGATGCTCATCCATTAAAATTTTTTTTGTTTGTGTGACCCTTTCGTTTTTCCTTCCGTCTTATTAGACAGAAGGCAAAAAAAGTCACCTATGAGACGGAGGATAAGCTATGAAAAAGAAAAACATTTTTAGAAGCGCAAAGTCATATCTTGGACTTTCACTTGCGGGACTGATGATGCTCTCCGCATGCGGGAAAACAGCTGATGCGGGATCGGCAGATGTGGTCGGTCCGGACAGCTATACTCCTCAGTATGACGAAGATGAGATAGCAGACAGGATACATGATATCGGAAGACATTATGACGGTCTTGAAGATGGTAAAGACGGCGGATTATTCGGTCTTTTCGGTTCAAATTCAGGTACTGTCAATTATGCAACAGCTCCCATGGTTTATGAAGAAGCTGCAACCGACGCATCTGAAGGTGAGACCCAGACGGTTTCCGGAACGGTAACATCAAGCAGAGAGACCTTAGAGCCCGACTTATCGGTCGCTTACACAGATCCCTGGAATACCGAAGGATATAATGACATAAAAGAATCCGGATTTACTTCCGTTAATGCAAACAGATTCTCCACATTCGGTGCCGATGTGGATACAGCCACATATTCCAATTTCAGAAGGACCGTTTACCAGGCATATCAGTATAAAGATGAGGATTATGATTATTATTACGGATATTCCTACGGCGGTCTGGACCCTTCCGCTTTAAGAGTTGAAGAGATGATCAATTACTTTGATTATTCTTATCCCGAGGCTGAAGACGGCGAGAAGTTTTCAGTGACCCAGACCATAGTTCCCTGTCCCTGGAATGATGACACTCTTTTGTACCGTGTGGGTGTAAGGGCAGAGGAAGTTGATATTTCCGGCGGAAGCAACATAGTCTTCCTTGTTGACACATCCGGATCCATGTTCTGGAATAACGGACTTCCCCTTGCACAGAAAGCTCTTAAGATCCTCCAGGAGAATCTTACCGAAAACGACAGAGTTTCCATAGTTACCTATGCCGGATACGCCGAGGTCCTTGCAAAGGGTCTTCACGGAGACCAGCACAAGGAGATCAAAAAGGCCATCAATTCCCTGGAAGCAGGCGGCGGAACCAACGGTGAAGGCGGTATCAATAAAGCCTACGAGATAGCTGAGAAGTATTTTATCGAAGGCGGAAATAACAGAGTCATCCTTTGTACCGACGGAGATTTCAATCTGGGAACCAGTTCGGAAGCAGGTCTTATTGAACTGATCGAGGAAAAAAGAGAGACCGGAGTATTCCTTTCATGTCTCGGTTTCGGAACCGGAAACTACAAGGACGACAAGATGGAAGCTCTTGCAGATCACGGAAACGGCAATTACTTCTACATCGACTGCACTGCAGAAGCTGAAAAGGCTCTTAAGAACGAGATCTGGTCAACTCTTTATACCGTAGCCAAGGATACCAAGTTCCAGGTAGAGTTCAATCCCGAGACTGTTGAAGCATACAGGATCATAGGTTATGAAAACCGCAAGATGGCAGCTGAGGATTTCTCCGATGATACCAAGGACGGCGGAGAAGTGGGTTCAGGACAGACAGTAACCATTCTCTACGAGATAGTTCCCAAGGGATCCGATATGGAAGTTCCGGAAGTAGAGTCCAGATACGGAAATGACGAAGAAACCAGCATCTCATCTCCCGATGAATACTGCGTACTCAATATCAGATATAAAGAGCCCGACGGAAGCAAGAGCACGCTTTGCACATATGCGGTAACTAAATCAATGTTCACCGAGAATATGGACTTTGACACTTCCTGGGCAGCAGGCGTTGCACAGGTGGGAATGCTCTACAGGGGATCAGAATTTGCAGGAACATCCGATTATGATGATATAATAGAGAGGCTTTCTAAAGATCCTTCGGTTATGGAGGATGACCTGAAGGCACAGTTCATATACATTGTACAGATGCTTTCAGAGATGGAGTAAACCTGCGGGGGGATTATGGTAAAACGTTTCTTTGGTTTCCTTAAAAAGCTTTTTTTCCGGATCTTCGGAAAGGCAAGATGGTTTTTGATCATTTTTGTGGTGACAGGTATCCTGGTCATGGTTCCTGCCTTTACACCCTGGATGTATCCCAATCATCTGGGGCTTAGGGATGAAAACTCGTTCCCGGTTAAGGAGATTTCTCTTTCCGAAGTGGACGGTTTTTCCGTAAATGATTCGGGTAAAGCCATCATATCAAGTGCATACGGAAGCCAGGGATTGAACGCCATACTTGATCTGGATACCGGTAAGGAATCATTTTCCGGAATAGGACTGCTGGTTGATAAAACAAACCATAATGAAACCTTTTACTCCAGTAATTATGCCATAACCGATGATAATGAGATCTATGCCCTGAGGGATGATATGCTAATGAACAGAGCTTCCCTCTACACAGGTGACTCAATTATCCGGTTGTCGGAAGATTATAAATATCTGGGAGAGGTCTGCAGGTTTGAATATGATCCTTCCGAAAGACTCAGGGATTCAAGAGTCAGCAGACTGCACTATTATGATGGTGCAGTCTGTTTTGCACTCCTGGATAAAAGCGGCGTAAAACTTTATTCCATAGATACATCCACCCATATTACAACTGTGAGTGACCCTTATCCCACAGATCCTGATGGTACCTATACCGTATGTGTCATCCCGGTTGACGGTGCATTTCTGTTTTTGAGAAGTGACGGTAATGTATATCTTACGGGCTTTAATGAGCCCCTTGTAAATATCATTTACAATTTTTCCGTATCAGCAGGTGAAA
>ONTX01000111.1 GCA_900320825.1 uncultured Lachnospiraceae bacterium
AAAGCTGGATATCAGTTTTTCTTACGATCTGAACGGGATGCTGAAGGTTTCGGCCAAACTCCTTTCCACCGGTGCAGAGAAATCCATTGAGATCGATATGACCGCTGACAGAGCAGAAAAACCGGATCTGAGCAAGTGGAAAGATGCCGCGGGGGCAAAAATATTTCGAACCGTCATCCGAACGGCGGAAAGAATCCTGGGAAAAGATAATGATCTTCCCGGCTTCCTCACAGAGGATATTCAGGCCGAACTTGACGATCTGAAGATGGCTCTTGTGACAGGAGATACGGATGCTGCGAAGGAAGCGGGAGAACGGCTTGAAGAGCTGCTGGAAGAGGCGAGGAGCGAAACATGACAAAAGAGTATGAGCATCTCTATGAAGTGCTCGGGCTGGCACCAGATGCAGGGCCGGATGATATCAAGAGAGCATATTTCCGCATGGTCAGGCAGCATCCGCCGGAGACAGACCCCGAGCAGTTTCAGCAGATCCGACATGCATATGAGGTTCTGAAGGCAGGGCCTCCCGCTGTGGATCAAGTGAGTTTCCCGATTCCGGAGGATCCGGCAGTCCGCTTGTGGCTCAATCATGCAGGAAGATTGATGGAAGAAGGAGAAGAAAAATCAGCGGCGAATTGTATCTACGAGGCACTGAAAATTGAACCCAACGATCCGTTCCTCCTTCTGAACCTGGCAAAGATGCAGCTCCGGGCTGGGAACCCGCGGAAAGCTGCAAAAACTGCGCAGAAGCTCACTGAGCTAAGACCGGAATATGCCGAGGCTTATGCGATCGCAGCAGTAGGGATGTATGATGGGAGCTGGTATAAAAAGGCACTTCCGGAGTTTCGGAAAGCATATGAGATTGGATGGAGAGAGTTTGACTTTTTGATCAGTTATGCAGATGCGGCTGAAGCAAACGAACAGATGCAGGAGGCAGAGCGCTTGCGCTGCGATCTGCTTAAGAATACCAAATGGGACAAGACGAATCTGGAAGAGGCAATTTATCTTTATGCCAGGCTTATGAGACAGTTCTCAGAAGAGCCGGAAACCCTGTATGCCACTCTGAAAGAATACGACCAATTCCTGCATACCTACCGCCGTATTCTGAGAGAGCAGGATCCGATGGATCTGATTGCCCCGTTTATGAATGTCTGTGCGAGGAATACTTCGGTTCTGGCGGTGCACAAAATATATCGGGAAATAGACATCCTTTTTGAGACAGTAGAAACTATCCGCAATACCCATCATGAGAAAGATCTTCTCGGATATCGAAGGGATCTGCTTCTGGTAGCATTGGAGCGGGATCAGAGACTGAAGAATACAATGTGGGCGCAGTTTGCCTTTGCAGCACTGGGTGGCTATGATGAGGACTCGCGGCTGCAAAGATTTGGCTTTCTGGATTCTCTGCTGTGCCTGATGAAGGAAGGGGAAAAGAGCCGACAGGAAGCGGCTATGCTGCGTCGGGAGTATCCTTTCCTCGAAGATCAAATGGGAGAGACGCTGGATTTGTTCGGCTGTGAAGAGCAGGAGGGCCAATTCCAGAAACTCAAAAAAGAATATACCAGGCTGTCAGAGTATTATGAGGGCGGAGTATTCTTTGGGCGTTATCCGGAAGAAAAAGAACTGCCGAGAGGCACCCTCGCCTATGTCGGGGATACACCGTTTGTAAGAGAGACAAAAAAGCCTGGTCGAAATGATCCCTGCCCCTGCGGTTCGGGAAAGAAATTTAAAAAGTGCTGCTTGGGAAAAGGCATCTATGATTGATTAGAATGGAGATCAGGACAGCATTGAAGGACAAGAATAGATATAAAAGAACACAGCCCCGTGAGTGAAATTCACTCACGGGGCTGTGTGTATCCTGATGGTCAGACCATCAGGATACAAGGTTCATCATAATTCTGAAATGCGGTATCGTGTGAGAGCACAGTACAGTTTTCGGCTTTTGCCTGACTGATGATCATGCGGTCAAACGGATCATAATTGCTGAGATAACAGTCAGGCTTTGTTTTCAATTCTCGAAGACAGAGAACATGGGCGGATTTGATTTCCAGAGGGAGATACCCTGCCTGAGTACAGTACTGCAAAATCTCATTTTCATGGTATGGGCATTTTTCCGGGGCTTTCTGATTCTTGATGGCGATTTCCCACAGCGAAGCCATACTGAACAGAATGATGTTTTCCGGTGAAGAGAGCAGATTCCTGGCGGATTGCGACAGACGCGGATCGTCTGTGAGGGCCCAAATAATGATATGTGTATCGAGCAACAGTTTCATATCAGGCCACTGTCTCCATAGAAATCAGACAAAGTGTCAACGCTGTTAAAGTCTTCCAGGGACGGCATGATCGGCAGACAACCTCTCGCAACACCGATTCTGTGCTCGGTTTCATTTTCATAAGGAACGAGTTTTGCAACGGGCTTTCCGTTCCGAACAATAATAATATATTCTTCCTGTTTGCTGGAAACGGCAGAGACATACTTGGAAAGATTGGTTTTAGCCTCAAACATGCTGACAGATGTCATCTCTTGCCCTCCTTTAGCTAACTTAGTCAACTAAATTATAGACGATAATGGTAAACATGTCAACTCAAATTATGTAAGGAGCTGAAGAAAACGGTTGCCTGCCATATTTTGGCCGGAATCATGTCAATCCGGATCACTGTATTTTTCAAACACAGGTTCGATGAGAAAACTGGAGAGCCAGGAAGCGAGACCGGGGATAAAGAAAACAGAAAAGTAGTTTTGGGAAAAGGCGGCGATCCCG